>NZ_JAPCIV010000001.1:0-269465 GCF_027707585.1 Aeromonas sp. QDB39
AGAAGCGTACCCTAACTGGTAGTTGACCGCCTCTCTCCTATGCACCATGGGCATTGCACTTATTATCTGAATTCACGATGCAGTAGCTTTGCAACAGGTTACAGCTGCTGAATACAACCCAGTAGAGTGCATCAAAACCAATGTTCATATTGCTGAAAACTCATCTAGGACGCAAACCCAATCCATTCCTACGGCGCCACTGCCGGCATCCAATAAATCCTTCATGACAGCAAACTATATTACAATTATACATTATAATCCTACCAGTTTTGTCATAACCCACTATGGCGATATGGTCAGTTATAGTTGTTCTATCGCCCCATTTTTTCAAAGAAGATGGGCTAGTGCGAAGATACTTTACCCACCATCAATTAGAAAAATGACCCGCGCCTATATCACCTTGCATCAAGGGATATACTTCATGTTGAATAATTCTGATCGCATGAAGGTGGAAGAATTTTTGTTCCAAAATTGCCATTGGTCCGTATCTCGGATCTTACCAGTGCTACGGCGCCAAACCTGTCACATAAGATCATCGATATTCATTCCGAGGAAAATTTCACCAAATAATATTCCCAAATGGGGACCATTATTACGCGTTCGAGTTCGACGACTTCTTCGTGATTGGTCCGACCATCAACTTCAATAATTGTAACAATGTGGACTGTCCCCACCCTAGTAGACGATCCAGCCCTAGAGTTTTAGCATAAGAGGGGCGTATGGGCACTCCACGATTTACACCTGAATTTTAAATGAAAAGCCGTGCGTTAGATAACTGCTCTTGGTTATTCAATGAGTAGAAATCTATGACTTGCTGGAGATTTCTGCACACAGTTTTTATAAATGGCTGAGGGCCATCAAACCGGATAATAGTGAGTAGCATGCTCGAGACTTACTGGAAGAAAAGAGTGAGGTCCTGAGGCTATGGGTACAGTTAAAATGCATCAAAGAAAAGTGGAATATACTGAAAAGGTCGCTCAGAAATTTACAAGAGAGCCCGACTGAAGTATCATTTTATTAGCGAGCACGCTCTGTATGGAGTGTCATGACAATGTGTCTGGTAATAAATGTCGCTTGGGCTTATTTTTATACATAGCAGCACCATTCGATGCTATTCACGTGTTCAAAACAACCTGCCCCCAGAAACACTCATTCGTGACCCACACACTTTAGGCCGCAGTGTATGGCTATCGCTAGATTGATGGCAACCTGAATGAGTACGGCAAAACCTGTGGTAAAAACGGGTGGGATAGCTTATGCAAATAAATCAGATCACAACGGTTTTCGGCTATAAATCGCCACGTAGGGTATCCCGTAGATCTTCCACCACTGCACCTAATTGTATACAGCGATAAGTTATTGTTATATGGGTAAATCAGGTTTGGTTACCAATACCACCTATATCCGCACTTGATTTGGCTGGCTGTATCTGGCTATAGTTATAGATATTTTACTTGTAAAATGGTGGTCTGGTGGATAAAACAGATCCTTTCACGCGAGTTCGCGTTGGGTGCACAGCTGATGGCCGAATGACAGCGTAAACCAGACAGCAAGGTCATCGTGCACTCTGGGGCCAGAGTAACTAATATGATAGTGACGACTAGCAGCCTTTCTGCCAGGCCAACAACCTAGCACCAATTATGAGCCGACGTGACAACTGGACAATGCGGTAGCTGAATCGCTCTTCAGTTTGAAGAAAAAAGATCGCATTAGAAATGCCGCTACCGTACTGATAATATCTTAGATTACATTGAAATTTTCTTAACGGGGTTCTAAGGTACAACCACGTTAGTTGCTGTCAGCCGGGAGGCCTTTGAACAGGTCTCGTCGTGAGGATAGGATGTATCTACCGTTGTGAGGTAAACCCATCCTTATTCAGTACTATACTATTCTGAACAGCAACTTAGGTATCAAACCAGCAGATTATATGTCGTTAAAACTGTCAGTCATGCTTAAAAACATTCAAGCCTGTAAAATAATTATCATCGACATTTTCAAAAGCATTACAATATAGGTCGCAAGCCTCAACAAAAAAAGAATCTAATATTTTTAACGCCTGCTCAACCTTCTCCTTAAATAGGCTACCCTCAACCTCAATGATAATTAGCATTAGTGTAATCATATTGGCATAAAAATAATTCAATGAACCAATTAGCACTCTGTATATGTGTCTTTCTCTGGTACGCCCAATATAATACAAATAATCATGGTGTTTTTGCATCAATGATAATATATCATTGAAATCTCTAGATACATCATTCCAGTCCTTTCTGAACATATCCATCAAATCAATAAACAATGGTTTATTTAGTAGGATGTCAAAATCTAGATTGCTGGCATCAAACTTGATAAACCCACAATCAAAAATATTATCAACTATCTTCTTTTTATCTATTTTTCTTGAATGAAGGTTAAGCATTTCCGCATGAAGAGGAATTGCTCCATCAATATATATCCCATCGCTACAATTCATACACATAGTATTTTTAAATTCACTAATGAGTTGGGACATTCTGTATGCTGAAAGAGAAAACAACCTATTGGTATAGGCTACACCGCCAAAATTTGCAGGGGATAAAAATGCATCTTCTACATGTGATTTAATTTTACTTTCTTTTTTATCATTATAGTATAGGCTTAATATGGAGTGATGGGTTTCTATATTTTTATAGCCATTGTCAATACCAAACAAGTATACATTTTTAAACCCTAACAACAAGGCATAATTTAAACCTGAATTACCAACAAAAGGATTGGAATAATCTAGAGTATCATATTTCTGTTCTGATAAAGCCGATAAGTATGTATAAATAGGCTCATCTGCTTTAAAAGCTAAACCTGTTTTTCTAAAAAACTTCTTACAATCTGGATGAATGACATCAACACTTAAGAAAGCCATCTCACGCAAGTAGTTTCGTGCATTCATTATGTCTAGAAAGTCAGCTGAACTTTTGGTTCTTTCAACTGCAACATATATATCAGCCTGAATTCCTTCTTTATAAAGTGCACTAACTGCAGAACCACATGCAATAATAATTACTTGATCTGATAAATTTTTAATAAAATTTATGTTTTTATCTAAAGAAGGTCCATTCCCAACAACAAAAGCTGGTATATCTTTCAAAAAAGACATATCTCTTTCTTTTTTTAAGAAAAAATCTTCATTTAATAGATGGATACGACTGTGAGCCAATGAATATATATTGTCATCGAAGAACCCCCACCCACTCCTGAGTAAGTGAAACTCCTTCTCAACCCTAGCAACCAATTTGTTTATTTTATCTGAATTGTAATGTGCGAACGAAAAATATGCTGATGACCAAAATGCGCCTTTACTACTCAGGGCATTAATCATATCTCCCACAAGGAGGTTTTCATCAACACCTAGGAATATATGCAAACTTATTGATTCCCTACTCATGAAATCAAGAAGAGCACTCCAGTCAAAACAAAAAAGAGAAGCATAAAATATATCTAAGTCAGGCTCAAAAGCAAAAAGATTTTTTATCTTAAACTTTTCATACAAATATCCAAGCTGATAACCAAGGCCTATACCATACATGACTACCATTGGTATATCAAAGCCAACAAAATTATTTAAAGTCATATCACAGCGTGTTATATCTGGTTTCAAATCAGCAATGGCATTGTTATATTTAATATGTATACGACCACCAACGAACCAGTCCTTTACAAAATTAACGCATTGTAACTTATTGTGTTGAAATATATATTTAACTTGTTCCTCAGCATCTTTAAATGGCTCATTACCATAGAGAGCCTTATTTTCTGATAACCAGAGAACATTTGGCTCTCCATTTTCAGTACAAAAAAATCGAAATGCACGTTCGGGTACATAATCTTTGAAAAAATTATATATATCTGGCATGTATTTTTCTAATGCCATCATATTCAGTTCATAACGAACTGGTAGTACATCGAGCATAGCAGCTTCCTGCTCTTTCTGGCGCTCGAGACGGGTTAACTCACTTTCTATTTCATTAATTTTTTTATTAAAATCCATCATAGATCACTAACCTAGATTCAGCTTGTAAAGATCAGATGCTCGACCTGCTTTTGAAATTTTCAACAAAGCAGCTTCAGTCTGGTTCTTAGTATTTTCTACTTGTTTATAGATAGATTGAAATTCTAACAATGCTTGCTGCTGCTCTATGTCAATCACAAGTTCTAATTTAGCATTCTGAAAAAAATCATTAAACATTTCTAGGTAACGATCAATTAACAACTCAGCTGCATTCACTTCCCCATTTTCCAATAAGGTCAGCAACTCTCGACCTACTGTCATTAATTCAGGGAAACGGTTATAGCTCATTTTGTCTACCAATATGTTGTTGAGCTAAAGCCTTTTCACGCATCTCGACAGGTATAGCATCCCAACCGCTTTTAATGGTCAGCATCAGGTTCATCACCTCGTCGATGGCGGCCATGTCCATGTCGCGACTGGCATCCATCATCCGTACCTTCATATAGTCATACAGAGCAAAAAGATCCTCTGGAACTTTACCATAAGAAAGATCCAGAGAGTCCTGTAAACCGTTGATGATGGCCATGGTCTTGGAGATGGACTGGGACTTGGCCTCGAAATCACGACGTTCGATGGCACCACGGGCCTGGGCAAGACGCTCGAGGCAACCCTGCATCAACAGCTGGATCACCCGGTAGGGATCTGCCACCGCCAGCTCGGACTGCAGATTCTGGGTGGTGTAAGCCTTGATATTTTTCCGATACATAAGAGGCACGGCTCCTGACTACGTATTAATTCGTTTTGGTATTGAGCAGATTCAGATAAGAGGCCGACTTGTTCATCTTAGCCAGCATACTGTCCAGGCTGCCATAACGGGCCCGCAAGGTCTCCTGATACTTGGTCAGCTGGGCGGTAATATCCGACTCCTTGCGGCTTACTTCGCGCAGATCGGTATTGAGCGAATCTTCCCGTTTGGCCAACAGGCCACCGGTCTTGGAGTAGGTTTCCAGCTGGCTGGCCAGCTTGCCTGCAACCCCATCCTTGCCGCCAAACACAGCAACCACCTGATCAAAGTTCTTGTCGATGGCCTCGCTGAACTTGGTATCGTCGATAGACAATACCCCCTTGTTATCCATCTTGATACCCATCTGGAAAATCGTTGAATAGGTTGAGGATTTTTGTGAGGGCTCGTTGATAGCACCGCCCATCATGTTGATCACTGCGCGTGTTGTCGCATCACCAGCCAGCGCTCCACCATCATTTTGGTTTTTTCCAGCAACGATAGAGCTACGTTTGCCCAACTCATTACTCTTCTTCACCAGCGCGTTGTAACCATCGACAAAGCTTTTGACCATATCTTTGATACCGGCCTTGTCAGTGCTAATGTCAACCTTGTTCGAGCTGTAGGTCTTGACCGGATTGCCACCTACATCGGTAGAGGTCGTGCTATCCGACTCTCTGAGCACGGTCAGTTTGAGCCCGACTATGGTGCCATCAAAGGTATTGGTCGCACTCGTCAGGGCGTTGCCATCTACCTTGATCTTGGCATCCTGAGCGCTCTGGCTTTGGGTCAACTTGGACACCAGGTTGTCGGTCAACTCGGTGGTGCTGCCGGTGATCTGCAGATCCTTGCCGTCGCCGCTGACCCCGGAGTCGATCATCAGCTTGGATTTACCATCTGAGGTATTCATGATGTTGACGCTCAGACCGAAGTTGTCTGCGTCATTGTTGATGCGCTTTCGGATGGATTGCAACGAATCGCCAGCTTTGACGTCGACATCGAACATTTTATCGCCAGCCTTGAACGTCAGTTTCCCGTCCTGGGTGATGAGGGGGGTCGTCGACGAGTCGAAGGTACCGTCAAATTTACTGGACTTCGCCAATTGTTCGACACTGATGTCATATTGACCGTTGGAGGCCCCCGCCTTGCTCTCCACCTTGAGCACGGGTTTGTCCTTGTCCTGGGTAATGTTGATGGATCGCTTGTTGAACGCATCATCCTTCGCCATGGCCTGCAGAGTGGTCACGAACGAGGCGATGGCAGACTTCAGCTGCCCCACACCGGAGAGAGTGATTTGAGTGTTGGTCTTCTTGGTGGTGATGGGCTGCATCAGTTGTGCCTTTTTGGCATCGACACTGGCAGCAATCACTGACTCCAAATCGAGTCCGGAGCCGGCACCGGCAGACGTAATGGTGGGCATACTCTCTCTCCTCTTAATTTTTTCGTATCAGATCTCGTTATCGAGCAGCAGCCCGACCCGCGAACCGCCGCCGGATACATCACCCTCACGCAGATCCTTGATCCGCTTGCTGATGGCCAGCAGCTCCTCACTCGGGATCTGCCGGATCATTGACTTGGTCTCGGCGTCCATCACCTTGATGACCACCTGATCCAGATCATTCTCAACACTGAAATTGACAGTCCAACCTTGCAACTTGCTGAACTCCTGCAAGTTTTGGACCTCATTTTCAATATCGGCATTGGATACACCCTGTTTGGCGATTTTTTCACCATTCAGAGCATCCTGCTGTTCTTTCACATCCTGTTGTGCCGTCACCCGCTGCTCTTCCGTCGTGCCAGATAGCACTTGAGCGGCCGATTGGCCGCTCTTGCTACTTGACTGAAGAGAAGAAGGAGTGACCGATGACGGGATCCCAATTTCATTGGCCATATCGTCGCTCCTTTTACTTTCTCATCACTGCTTTTCTGTTAGCCCAGCAGGGACAGAGCAGATTGCGGTCTTTGGTTGGCTTGCGCCAGGATGCTGGACGCTGCCTGTTGCAGAATGTTCTGCTTGGTTAGATTGGCTGTCTCGGTCGCAAAGTCTGCGTCACGGATACGAGAACGTGCAGCGCTCAGGTTCTCGGACACATTGGACTGGTTGCGAATGGTCGAATCAAACCTATTCTGAATCGCACCAAGCTCTGCCCTCTTTGAGTCCACAGCTTTAATCATGTAATCCAAGTTAGCCATTGATTTCTGTGCATTTAAGGCGCTTGTTATAGATTTAATATCAGTAAAAGACACATTGCCCGTAGTGGCTTTTGTCACTTTAAAAGCATCATTAGTCGTTGTGTCAGCAACCACTGTTGCTTTGCCTGTTGTCCCACCAGCGATGCCACTTAGAGTAAACGCAAATTTATCTAATCGAAATGAAATGGTTTGACCAGCATCAGCACCAACTTGAAACGTGCCTTTATATTTACCATCAAGTAAATTTTGACCGCCAAAAGTTGTATCTTTGGAGATACGATTTATCTCTGTATTTAATTGCTTATATTCAGCTTGTAATGCTACTCGATCATCCGAGTTGTTGGAGCTGTTAGCCGATTGTTGTGATAACGTACGCATACGTTGCAACATGTTGGTAATCTCATCCATTGCACCCTCTGCCGTTTGCGCAACAGAGATACCATCATTCGCGTTACGGTTACCCTGATCTAACCCGTTGACTTGTGAAGTCAAGCGGTTAGAGATCTGCAAACCAGCAGCATCGTCCTTGGCGGTGTTGATACGCAGACCGGAAGCCAGTCTGGTATAGGACGTATCCAGGGACTTGTTGGTGTTCATCAAGTTACGCTGGGCGTTCAGTGATGAAGTATTCGTGTTGATATACATGGCCATAAAATATTCTCCCGAAGAACATGCGACTGCGGGTTGCGCCGCCAAAGCGGCGTCCCACCGTTAGAAGAACAGGTTGAACGAGCCTGATTCTTCTGGCGGGTGTCTGTTTGAACGAACAGGCCACCCGCAGTAGTGCAAACGTTGGATTCCGAACACCCCTCGATTGCTTCATCTTAGTTAGCGGCAACATTCACATAAGCTTTAGGAAAATTGTTGCCTAAAGCGGCAAGTTTTATCCGGCAAGCGGCAAGATGGTGGCAAGCCGTCCCCAGTGCTCGGGAGTACGCCCTAACGCTGGTGCGAAGGAGATGAAATCAGAATGTTGGCACAGTTTGTGCTTTCTATGGTGGGGTGGCGTCAATTTGACGGCACAATAAAAAGAGGCCGGTAAACCGGCCTAAAACGAGCATACGCTCAGGAGAATATGACCAAGCGTGACAGAACTGAACAACTGGACAACACTTGGCATTGCATAATACATAAGTAGTAGAGAAGCATTTCTCTCACGATAGAACAGAGTGCGACCCGAACACCCCTTTGTTCCATCTCTTGACCAGGGCGGCCTGAACAACCGCCCTGTTTTCTTTTGTTAGCCTTGTAGTAAGGAAAGTGCAGACTGCGGCCGCTGGTTCGCCTGAGACAGTATGGTCGAGGCTGCCTGCTGCAAAATGTTCTGCTTGGTCAAGTTGGCAGTTTCAGTGGCAAAGTCAGCATCACGGATACGTGAGCGCGCAGCGCTGACATTCTCAGACACGTTAGCCTGATTACGAATGGTAGAATCAAAACGATTTTGTACTGCGCCCAAGTCAGCCCTTTTACTATCAACTGCTTTAATCATAAAGTCTAGGTTAGCCATTGATTTTTGTGCATTTAATGAGCTGGTAATTGACTTGATATCACTAAAATTTACATTCCCTGTAGTTGATTTAGTTACCTTGAAAGCATCACTAGTGGTCGTATCAGCAACTACTGTTGCTTTACCTGTAGTACCACCAGCAATTCCACTTAGCGAGAATGCGAATTTGTCTAGTCTAAAAGAAATAGTTTGCCCAGCATCCGCACCGACTTGAAAAGTGCCCTTGTACTTACCATCGAGTAAATTTTGACCGCCAAACGTTGTGTCTTTTGCAATACGGTTAATTTCTGTATTCAGTTGTTTATACTCAGCCTGTAATGCCACTCGGTCATCCGAATTGTTGGAGCCATTGGCGGATTGCTGGGACAGGGTACGCATTCGTTGCAGCATAGAGGTGATTTCCTCCATGGCGCCTTCGGCGGTCTGGGCGACGGAGATACCGTCGTTGGCGTTGCGGTTGCCCTGATCCAGACCATTGATCTGGGAGGTCAAACGGTTGGAAATCTGCAGACCGGCGGCATCGTCTTTGGCGCTGTTGATGCGCAGACCGGATGCCAGACGGGTGTAGGATGTATCCAGAGATTTGTTGGTGTTCATCAGGTTACGCTGAGCGTTAAGCGATGAAACGTTCGTATTGATATAAAGACCCATGACTATTCTCCTAAGCTATTAAATTTACTATTTAATTTGCTCGAACTTTATTGTCTTTCCTGTTCGATGCCTCTTATTTAACGGCCTCTTTTTCGATGTCTTTAGCATTATTTTCAACGCTTCATCGCATTAACGCCGCTTACCCTATTTATCGGCATGTTCTCGTTGAACTTGAGGAAAAAAATGCTCTGTTTTTCCTGCAAGGTTCATGATGCAAACAACCGAGGGCGGTGGGTGAAGCAGCGTGCGCCTTGCCGGCGATCTGGCACAACTCTGGCGCCATGACACCAACCGGCATCATCACCGCCGGCAAAAACTTGGTCTGGCTCCCACTTCTTGCTGGCAGCCATTGGTCAGACGCCGCAATCCCCCTAAAATCGCGACCCCATCAACAATTGGACGTGAGTTGTTCTCCATGCAAACACTGGTTGAGCAGATTGTTTACATCAGCGACATGTTTGGTACTGCGGTATTCGCGTTTTCGGGGGTTCTGGTGGCGGGTCGTCTCAGGATGGACGGTTTTGGCGTCATGGTATTGGCGGCAGTCACCGCCATCGGGGGCGGTACCATTCGCGACATGATCCTGGGGGCCACCCCCGTCTTCTGGGTACGCGACCCGCTCTACATCTGGGTAGTGATAGCAACGGCACTCATCGGGATGTGGATGGTCAAGCTGCCCCGTCGCATGCCCTGGTACGTGCTGCCGGTCGCCGATGCCTTCGGGCTGGCACTCTTTACCGTGATCGGGGCGCAAAAAGCCCTCAACTTTGGTACATCGGGGCTGATCGCCGTATTGATGGGCACCATGACAGGGGTGGCCGGCGGCATGATCAGGGACGTGCTGGCCCGGGAGGTGCCCATGGTCTTGCAAAAAGAGATCTATGCCACCGCCTGCATCCTGGGGGGCATCCTCTATACCCTGGCGCTGGAGGTAAACGTGGATCGGGTGACCGCCATGCTCATCTGCATGACGGCGGTGTTCGGTTTGCGGGTGGCGGCCATCTATTGGCATTTGTCACTGCCCACCTTCTCCCTGCAGCGCAATTGATATTGTGGCCAGGGGTAGAGTCGCACTCCTGGCCAGGTTGCGTTGAACCAAGCAGGCTTTTCTGTTGTCATAAGGTCCAGTGTTGTAAGCCGGAATCCCTCATGCAAAAACTTGGACTCATCACATCACTGCTATTGATGAATGTGGCAACGGCGCAGGCCGAAGCGCAGGTACTGTTTGGACGGCTCGCTTCCACCCCGGTGCAGCAGTTCAACCAGCAGATCCGACAGGCAAGCACTGCCCAGCAGAGCTGGGTCAATGACTATCGTGAAGTGGCATTGCGTTTTGTCGGCCACAGCGACATCCCCAGTCGCATCCAGGCACAACAGCTGGACAACGATCTGGTGCTCTCCGTTGCCCTCGACGGCACCAAGAGCGACATGATCTACATCTTGACCCTGTTTCGCAGCAACAACCTGTGGCAGATGCGCCAGGCGGAGATGGGGTGGCGCTGTCAGGGGCAATCCACCTTTACCCCGGTGCCCTGCCCTTAACGAACATCATCTCCCCCGAGTGAAATAAAAAAATCCGGCTCATTGGCCGGATTTTTTTATGCATGCATGAATGCCACATTACGGACGGTACACCTTGACGTTGGCAAAGCCCTTCTCTTTCAGATAGAGCGCCTGCAGCTTGCTCATCACGCCGCGATCGCAGTAGAGCAGGTAGGTCTTCTCCTTGGGCAGATCGCCAAAGGCGGTGGCCAGCTTGAAGAAGGGGATATGCATGACCTCACGCCCTTCTACCAGCAACGGCTTCTCGTCATGCTCGTCCATGGAGCGGATATCGAGGATCACCTCGTTGTCGCCGCTCTCGGCGGTAGTCTCCACTTCCTGCACCTCGGCGGCGGTCTCTTCACCGATGCGACGAATGTCGAGGTAACGGGCCTCGGCCACCACCTTGTCCAGAATGGCGAAGTCGAAGTTCTCCTCTTCCGCCTCGATACGGGAGAGCTCGGCCTTCACGGTCGGCTTCTTGGAGATGACACCGCAATACTCCGGCATGGTCTCGGCGAACTCCAGGGTGCCGATGCGGCGGGCTTCACTGATGATGTCCGGCTTGTCCCAGGTGATGAGCGGGCGCAGGATCACCTTGTCGGTCACCCGGTCGATGACATTCAGGTTGGTGAGGGTCTGGCTGGAAACCTGACCCACGCACTCGCCGGTCACCAGCGCCGGGATCTGGAACTCGTCGGCCACCTTGGCGGCGGCACGCATCATCATCCGCTTGAGCACCACGCCCATCTGGCCGTTGTCGATCTTCTCGAGGATCTCGGCCACCACCGGCTCGAAGTCCACCGCGGTGAAGCGCACCCGATGGGAAGAGCCGAAGCGGTTCCACAGGTGATAGGCCACCTGCTTGACGCCGATTTCGTGAGCGGCCCCCCCCAGATTGAAGAAGCAGTAGTGCACCCGGCAGCCGCGCTTGATGAACTGGAAGGAGGCCACACCGGAGTCAAAACCGCCGGAGATGAGGCTCAGCACATCTTCCTGGGTCGCGATAGGCATGCCGCTCAGGCCCTGATGGATGGCGCTGACGATGAAGAGCTCTTCGCCGTCGATCTCGAGGTTGATCTTCACATCCGGGTTCTTGAGGCGCACGCCGTTGCTCACGCAGTGCTGGTTCAGGCCACCGCCCACGTAGCGTTCCACTTCGAGGGAGGAGAACTCGTGCTTGCCGTGGCGCTTGGCGCGCACGCAGAAGGTTTTGCCCTCGAGCTGGTCGCCCCACACGGCTTTCACCTGCTCGAAGATGTCGTGCAGGTCGGTAAACTTGCTGGCCTGTACCTCGAGGAAGGCCTGAATGCCGGGAATGCAGGCCAAAGCTTCGATGGCCTGCTCGCGGAACTGGTCATTGCGGGAGCTCACGATCAGCTTGTCCCAATCCATCCGCACCCGGGCATCGTCGTCGAAGCGGCGCAGGACATTGCGGATATTGCCCTGCAGGATCTTGATAAAGCGCTGGCGAACCGACTTGCTCTTGATGGTGATTTCCGGGAACAGCTTGATAATGAACTTCATGGTAATGACTCGGGTGACCTTGATTTAAGGGCGCGAATTATATCAGAACTTTGTGGCCAGCGCCTACTGGATGAGCGTTTGCTCACATTCCCCCACGCAATGTTTGCCGCACCAAGGCAATCTTGCGTATATTCCCGAACCTGCGTCCCGGCAACATTCCTGACCACAGACCCATTCGATGAAGACCTACATCTACTACCCCGGCATGGAAGTGCGCGACGAGCTGTGGCTCAAGTTTGCCCTGCTCTATCTGGAGCGGCTCGCCTTCGTCTTCACCGTCAGTGAGAAGAGCGGCCTCACCGCCCTGCTGCAAACCCTCGAGCAGGAGACGGATCTGCTGGCCGAGCGGCCGGATGCCACCTTCTTTGCCGCCATCACTCCCCAGCTGGAGAGTCAGCTGAGCAGCCTGCTCGCCCCCGACTTCGTGCGTCACAAGGTGTTTGGCAACAAGGAGCTGATCGGTCGCTGGCGCCAGCCTGCCAACCACGACTGCTTCTGCCCGGCCCAGGCAGGGCTGGAGCGGCTGCACGGCTTTTGCCTGGCACACGGTTTTGCCAGCCGGGAAGAAGGCGGGTTCAGGATGGCGCGCCGCTTTGCCAACCTGCTCTCCATGCGGCTCGCCCGCGAGTGGGCACTCGCCAATGAGGGGGCCCTCATCACCGATCACGACTATCTGGACCGGCTGCTGCACCTGCTTGAATCCCGCTATCACAACCGGGGTGGTCAGGATTGCTTCCACCTCGAAATCCCGCTGCAAGTACCCACTCACTTGGCCGACATCCCGTTTGCAGAGCTGATCGCCCTGCGCAGTCGCAGCGGCTTTCGCCAGCAGCTGGCCGAGTTTAATCAGGCGCTCGATGCCCTGCTCGCCATGCTGGGCAGCGGCTACGCCGAGCCCGCCGTGCTGACCCGCTTCGAGCAGGCCCAGCAGGGGCTCAACCAGCTGCTGGGGCCGCAGACCCAGAGCCTGCCGCTCACTACCCTGGTGAGTACCGGCCTGCCTGCCATGGCGATGATCCATCGCCTCAAGGCAAGCCATCCGGACAGCAAGCTGGTGTTTCACTCCATCAAGAAGAGCCACTTCCACCAGCGCAAGAGTCAGCACTTCTTCACCCGACTGGGTCAGGTCAAGCCCTGAGTCCGCGACGCCCTGCTAGGAAATCGACAATCCGCTGACGACATCGGAGCCATCCCCCGATGTCGTCAATATTCTGACACCCCAAAGAGAGGCGCCTCCCCTCAGGAGGGATTCTCCAGCCGAAACTCGATGCGATCGCTGTTGCCCGCCTCGTCCACCACCACCAACTGATAACGACCCGCCACGCTCAGCACCTGATCGCCATCCCAACGCAGCCGCTGGCCGTTGAGAAACCAGGCCGGCTTGCCGACACCACCCAGCACTTTGGGCTGCAACCGATAGCGCTGGCTGCGAATAAGGTTGCCCTCCCCCAGCGCCACGATGCGAATGGGAGCCTGCAGCTCGGTACTTTGCCCCTCTCCCTTGCAACCGCTGGCAAGCAGCGCCTGACGCCGCTCACCGGGCACCCGCCACGGCTCCAGCGACAATGGCCAAAGCGCCCGAAAGCCGGATTGCACCGCATCCTGGCAACGGGTCAGCGTCGGCTTGCCTTCGGCAGTGAGCGCGACCTGTCGCAGCGGCGAGGGCCAATCCATGGGATCCGGCAAGGTGGGAGGATCGCGCCCTTCCAGCAACCAGGCGCTCTGGCGCTGCAAACACGTCTGCGGCAAGGTCGCGCTGGCCTTGCGCCCCAGCGGCCAGCACACTTCGGCTTCGCTCACCGTGTTGGGCTGCACCGGCAGAGGGCTGTTGTCAGCCAATCGCGAGTAGACCGAGAGCAGCAGCGGCACTGCCGCGCTCTGGCCGTAGAAACCGGGCATGGGGGTGCCGTCTGGGCGCCCCAGCCAAACGCCGATGGTCCAGCGACCGGAGACCCCCATCGCCCAGCTGTCGCGATAGCCATAGCTGGTGCCGGTCTTCCAAGCCAGCCGGTTGATCCGGCCAGTCGCCTCGCTGGCAAAGGGCTGATCTGAGCGTCCCTGCGCGCTCAATATTTGCCAGATGATCCAGGCGGCCCCCGGGCTCAGCAAGGGACGTGACACAGCCTGCTGCCCCGCCAGCCAGACCGGCATCGCCACCTGCCCCTGCCGGGTCAGCGCACTGTAGAGCGCCACCAGCTGCTCGAGCCGGATCCCCGCCGCCCCCAGCGCAATGGCCGGATTGGGCTTGTCGGAGAGCGCCAGCCGCACCCCGGCGTTGTCGAGGCGGCTGACCAGTTTGTCCGGCCCGAGCGCCTCCAGCACCTGCACCGCCGGCACGTTGAGGGATTGCTGCAGCGCCTGCGCAAGGGTCACCGGCCCCTGAAAGGCACCGGAGAAGTTGGCGGGGCGATAATCAGACCCCAGTCTCGGCGCATCGGAGAGCAGGGAGGCCGAGTGCACCAACCCCTCGTCCATGGCCAGACCGTAGATGAAGGGCTTGAGGGTGGAGCCGGGAGAGCGGATCGCCTGCACCATGTCGAGGTAACCGTGGCGACGCAGATTGCCATACTCGGCGCTGCCCACATAGGCGCGCACCGCCATGGTTTTGTTATCTACCAAGAGCAACGCCGCTGAGGTCTGCTCGGGGAAGCGACGGATATAGCTCGCCACCCGCCCCTCCAGCCAGCGCTGCAGATCGCCGTCGATGGTGGTGTGCACCAGCGCCCCGGCCTGATTGTCGGCGGCGAGACGGGCAAACAGCGGCGCCTCCATCGGCGTGAAGTGGCCGCGAGCCAGCACCGGCTCGATGCGCCCCTCCAACCACACCTGTTCGGGCCAGACGCCTTGCGCCACCAGCCGCTGCATCACCTTATCGCGGGCGGTGCGGGCCCGTTCTGGATGCCGGTCCGGCCGGTTGCGGCTGGGAGCCTGCGGCAGCACCGCCAACAGCGCCGCCTCGGCATAAGTCAGCTTGGCGGCGCTCTTGCCAAGATAGGCAAAACTTGCCGCCTGCACCCCCTCCAGGTTGCCGCCAAACGGCGCCCGGTTGAGGTAGACGGTGAGCAAGGTGCGCTTGTCGTAGTGCCACTCCAGCTGCAGCGCGCGCGCCATCTGGCGCAACTTGCCGGGCACGCTCCTGTGGTAGGGTTCGATAAGACGAGCCACCTGCATGGTGAGGGTCGAGCCGCCCGACACGGCGCGCCCATAGCGCAGCCACTGCCAGACCCCGCGCACCATGGCCACCGGATTGACCCCGGGATGACGCCAGAAGTAGCGATCCTCGTAGCCCAGCAGTGCCTCGATATAGCGGGGGGAGACCTGCTCCAGGGTCACGGGGTAGCGCCACACCCCGCTGGTATCGGCAAAGGCGCGCAGCGGCCGCCCCTTCATGTCGAGCACCACCCGTGCGTAGGCCGGGTCGAGTGGCGGCGGCGGGAAGAGTCGATCCAGCACCAGCAATGACAGGAGCAGTGCTACAACTCCCAGCACCGAGACACGCAGCCAGCGTGGCAGGCGACCAAGCCAGCGCCAGCCAGCGCGGCCACTGCGACCCAATTTCAGCCAACCATGCTGCCAGAAAGTGAGCGGGCGAACCCGCTCACTGGAAGAAACGTTGCTCAGAAGGCGTCTGCGACTCATCAAGCGCCAGCTACTCAGAGATAGTTACCTCATGGATATCCTCACCCACAGCCCTAAGCTCGGGCCGGTACATATCCTCCACCTGGGTCGGCGGCACCTGATAGCGACCCGGCGTCACCGCCCGCATCAGGTAAATCAGCTGCTGGTTGCTCCCCTCGCTCAGATCCAGCGCCGCCGTGTAGCGGTCGTCACGAAACTCCTGATGCTTGAGATAGTCGTTCCACTCGCTCTGCCACGCCGGTTTCCCCTCGATGGAGAGCTCTTCGAGCTTGATGCTGTTGCCAAGGGCCGGGTTCTCCAGCTCGAAGCCAGCGGGCACCATCTCCACCAGCAGGGCATCGGGCACTGCCGATTCACTGCTGACGTTGAGCCGCACCACCACCAGATCGCCGACCTTCACCTTGGCGGGATCAAAACGCTGACCGTCGCTGTTGAACCAGCTGCGGGTCACGCTCATCCCCTTGCTGACCCGTGCCGGTGCCTGTTCGGGGTAACCTACCAGAGTGCGCTGCACATAGAGGGAGCCCTTGCCCTCGTTGGTGACGATGCTCGCCGCCAGTGCTTCGGGGGCACCCAGTTGCAACGGGGCCGAACCGCTCAGGGCTCCGCTGCCAAGAGAGGAAGTCACCTTGGCCTGCCAGTCGACGGCCGGATCGAAGCGGGCGAGTCGCAACAAGGCGAGCCGCTCCTGGGTGCTGAGCCACTGACGGTGAGCCAGGGTATCGGCCACCTTGGCACTGAGGGCCGGCCAGCGCTCCGCAGCCAGCTTGTGCTGGCGCAGCAGGGAGAGCTCGAGGGCTTCATCACGCAGCGGTGAACCGTAATCCCCCAGATAGTCGTCCCCGCGCTCGGTCGCCAATGCCCGGCTGAGGGCCTTGGCGGCATTCTGCTCATCCCCCATGACCGAGAGCGCCAGCGAGAGGTGCAAGAGCGGCAAACCGGAACGGGCGTGATCGGCCTGCTGCTCCCAGACAAGGCGCAAGGTAGCGAGTGGGGCCTTACCCACCCGGGCCAGCACATAGGCACTGTAAGCCTGATAGGCAAGACGGCTGTGCTCGGGGGCACTGCTCCAGCGCTCGCCGTACTGGCTGTCGGTGAGATAGCTCTGCAGCCGGTTCAGCGCCTGATTGAGCATCGCCTCCGGCACTGCGTCGCCCGCCTCCTTGCGCGCCAGCAGGTAGTCGGCGGCATAGGCGGTGAGCCACTGCTCCTCGTCGGAGCGACCATCCCACAAACCAAAGCCGCCGCTTGGCAGTTGCAACCGTTGCAGCCGCTGCAGCAGGGCGCGCTGCACATCCGCCTCACTCGCCGCTTGCTTGCCCTCTGCGGGTTTGCTCCAGGCGGCCCGCTCATCCGCCGTGGTCAGCAAGTAAGGCCAGGCACGGGACAAGGTCTGCTCCAGACAGGCGTAGGGGTAGTCAGCCAGCGCCTGCCACTGGGCTGCCGGATCCCAGGGGGGAGTGCCGGAGAGGCTGAGCAGCCCTTGCAGGTTGGCGCGATCCAGACCGGCCAGCTCAGCTGGCGCAAAGCTCATCTGCTGGCCGGGAGCCAGCATCTGGTAGCGCTGGCGAGTCTCGGCCGGCCAGGGGGAGCGCAGCGGCAAAAACCAGTCGCGGCTGATGGCAAAATCCTTGCCGCGGGCCACCAACTGCAGGCTTGCCACGCCGTTCGCCCCAGTCACGGTGAGCGGCAGGGTCAGCCACTGCTCCTCGCCGCTTTTAAGGGAAAGGGTGCCGGGCAGCTCGCCGTGTGCCTTGAGCCCGCCATTGAGAGTCCACACAAGGGAGAGGGTCTGATCCTCACCGCTCATGTTGCGCAGCTGCACCAGCGCCCGGGTCTCATCGCCTCTGGCGCCAAAGCGCGGCCAACCGATCTCGGCCACCAGCGGTGCCACCACCTTGACGGCACGATCGGCCTCACCCACTTGCTGTTCGTTCCAGGCCAGCGCCATCAGCGCCAGCTCGCCGTTGAAGTTGGGCAGATCGAGCGGGATCACCGCCTTGCCGCTCTCATCAAAACTCACCTCGCCGCTCCACAGTGCGGCGATCTCGACCCGGCTCTCCAGCGCGCCGCCCTTTTTCAGCGGCGCCCGATCCCCCCCATAGTTGAGGCGGGCCAACTTGCCATCCTGCGGCGGGATCACCTGGCCATAATTGTCGAACAAATCTTGGGCGAAGCGCTTGCGGCCAAAGAAGATCTCGAATGGGTCGAGGGGCTGGTAGTCGCTGATGTTGAGCACGCCCCGATCCACCGCAGCCAGCACCACGCGGCCCTGACTGTTGGGGGTGGAAGTGGCGGTCACCTCCAGCCGGGTGAGCGGCACCGCTCTATCAGGCGCGCTCAGGGTAAGCGGCAGACGGCGCGCTTCCCGGTCCAGGGTGAGCGGCACCAGACCGACCGAGCGCAGACTTTGTCCCTGCTGGCTACTGACCGGCTTGGAGGCGCTGTCTGGCGCGGCGATCTGGGCCGAAATGTGCAGATCGTGACGCTGCCACTCGGGGCTGATCGGGATCTCGAACTCGCCGCGGGCATCCTTGGCATCGCCACCGGCACCCTTGAGCTCGATACGCTGCCACCAGCGCAGGCCGTCACCATCTTCCACCAGCAGCAACCCCTTGCCGGGGCGCGGCGCCACCAGCGTCACTTTGGCTTTGTCACCCGCCAGATAGGCGCGCTTGTCGAGGGTGATGGCAATCTTGTCAGGCCGTGCCTGCTCGCCACCGCCGCCCCAGGCGTAACTACCGATCTCCACCCGCAGGCTCGATTGATGGCCCTGACTGTTCTCCACTTCCAATCGATACCAGCCCGCCTCCAGTTGCAGCGTGAGCGGGGTCGGCCCCTTGCCATCGAGCTGCAGGGTCTGCTCCTGCTCCAGATAGGGCTGGCTGTTGAACTCGTACTTCCACCCCTCCCCATCGGCGTAGTGCCAGTAGTAATCGCGGTACTCGTTGACAAGGCGCACCTTCACCGGCCCCGCCACCGGCTGGCCCTTGTCATCGAGGTTGAGGATCTGGAAGGGCAGCGGCTTGCCCCCCTCTACCCGCTCCGCCACGAAGTCGGCCTTGAGCGCTGGCCACTGGCTGCCTGCGGGCCAGCCATACTGGGTGCGGCTGCGATTGACGGCGCGGCCACCGGGCTCGGCGAGCGACACCCGATAGGCCACCTCCAGCGGCCCGAGGGCGCGCACATTGTCGAGCTCATCAGCTAACGAAAACGTCCCCTGCCCCTGCGCATCAAGGGTGAGATTGAGGGGTTCAAGATCCTTGGCCTGCTCCGCGAGCAGCGCATCACCCAGAGTGAACTCCTGCCACTGGGTAAAGGGCATGGTGGCGCGGCTGATCTTCACCTCCGCCTTGGCCTTGGTGGCGCTCGCCGGCGCACCGTAGAGATAGTCGCCTTGCAGTGGCAACGTCAGGGCGGCGTCCAGATCCATGACTTCCCCATCCGGCCCCTTGCCAAGCTGCAGTTTCAAGCGCTCAGGCAGAAATTCCTCCACCAGAAAAGGCCACTCGAAGCGGCTACCGGCGGCGGTCTTGAGGTTGATGGTCCAGCGCCCGAGCGGCGCATCGTCAGGCAAACGCAGGCCGTAATGGGCGGCGCCAAGGTTGTCCGGCAGCAGCCGTTTCTGCTCGAGCAGCTGGCCGTCCGGCTGTTTCACCTCCAGCTCCACCGCCATGCCCGGCAGCAGCTGGCCATCCTGCCCCTTGAGCAGGATCTCGCTGTCGAGCCGCTCGCCGGGGCGATAGAGGTCGCGCCCGCTGAACAGATAGAGCTGCTGGGCCTGCCAGGGCTGGGTGCCGAGATCGAAGGTGGAGAGATCGAGCGCCGCCCCATCGAGGCGCAGCACCGCCAGATGGTTGCCCTGCTCGGCCAGCAGCAGACGAGCCCCCTGCACCTGATCGAAGCGGCGATGGCCCTGCGGATCCGTGGTTTGCACCTGCAGCCGGTTGCCCTTCTCGTCGAGCAGGGAGAGCTGCACATCCTTGAGCGGGTCGGCGCTGGCCAGGGAGCTGACGAACACCTCCAGCTGATCGCGGTAACGGCGGGCACTGAGCCCCATGTCGCTCACCGCAAAATAGGTGGTCTCCTTGCGCCAGTCGTAGTTGCCAAGGGGCGACATCACCGCAAAGTAGACGCCAGCTTCGGCCAGCTGCGGCTCCTTCACATTGATGAGGCGGATCTCGCGCCGGTTGGCATCGAGTTCCAGTGCATAGCGGCCGCTGAACACCCGCTTGGCCCGCTTGGTGATCTGCTCAAGCTCCCAGTTGCCCATGCCGGCACCGGGGCGATACTCGGCCAGAAAACGGGGCAGATATTCCGCATCGACCCGGAAGAAATCGATATTGACCTCGTCCACGTTGACCGCGCTGATGGGCAGGCGCAGCTCGTCACGCAGCGGCAATACCATGCCGCTGGCGGTAAAGGATGCCCCCGCCTCCAACGGACGGGTCTTGAGGGTCCAACTCTGGGGGGATGGGCCCAGCCCCGCTTTGAGGCTCACTTCGTAGCTTTTATCGGGCTGGACGTTAGGGAAATAGAGGGTACGGCCATCGTCGGCGAGGATCCACTCCCCCTGCACCTGCTTGCCCCCCTCGCTGACCCCAAGCCAGCTCTGCCAGTTTGCCTTGGGCACCAAGGGGCCGGAGAAGACCAGCGCCAGCGCCGGGGCATCCCGATATTGGCGGGCATTGGCCTGCACAACTGAACTCGGCGCCCCGGCCTCCTGCTGGGCGGCAAGTTGTGTGGTCGGCGTATTGGCGACAGGCTTGTCGGGGCCGCAGCCGCTCAGCAGCAGCGCCGTGAATCCCGCCAGCAGCAGGGCTGGCCAGCGGCGCCCGGGGGCGGTCATCTGTTGCGGTGAGGAACAAGAGAGGCGAGGGTGAGAGTCGACGCGGCGCATAAATGTCATCCCTGATTGGCTCGCTGCCAGTGCAGCGCAATAGCCAACAGGATAAGGGATCAGGCTCGCTTGACACAAAACTCATTGCCATGTTTGCAACAACACAGGAGGTAACTGCCACTATGACGACAGGGTGATCTCGCGAGACACCCTGCCTTTATTTACCAGTAGTCAATGCTCGACGCAGCTATTGTGCCGGACCCGCCGATTTGGCCAGTACGCTAAGCGCGGTCGCCGTATTGACCCTGGCCCCGACCGGAATGGCGGCGAGATCCACGAAGAAGTCGGGATTGTGCAACCCATAAGGGAAGGTTTTTCCCTCCGCCCTGGCCTTGGCAAATACCGCGGGCGGTGCCACTCCGATGAATTGATAGGCATAAGGGACATTCATCCCCTTGAAGGCTTCGGCAAAATCTTCTGAGCCCATGGCAGAGGGGAAATCGCTGATCACGTTCTGCTCCCCCAGCAGCTGACGCAAGACAGGCGTGACTCGGCTCATCAACTCGGCATCATTGACCACGGCACCGGCACTGCCTTTCATCAGCCGGGTCGGCAACTTGTCATCCGGTACCCCGGCAGCGATGGCGATGCCCCGGTTGACCTCGTCGATACGCCGCAGCAGCAGTTCACGCACTTCGTGGCTGAACCAGCGCAGATTGAGCTTGAGCACGGCACTGGCCGGGATCACGTTGTTGTCACGCCCCGCCTCGATGGCACCCACCGTCAGCACCGCTGGTTGCTGGGGATCGAGATTGCGGCTGATGATGGTCTGATAGGCCAGCACAGCCTGGGCCGCCATCACCACGGGATCCAGCGTCAGCTCGGGGGTCGAACCGTGACCGCCTACCCCGTGAAAAGTAATGTCGAGCTGATCGACCCCCGCCATCCGCACTCCCGCCGCGCTGGCCACCAGCCCGGTGGGGCCAGGTACCACGTGGGCACCAAAGGCGTAATCCGGCTTGGGGAAACCGCGCTGCCACAGACCGTCATCCACCATGCTCTGCGCCCCGGTCCCCGGCTCTTCCGCAGGCTGGGCATATACCACCAGGGTACCTGACCAGGCGGGCTTGAGCGCGACCATGGCCTTGGCCATGCCAAGCAACCAGGTGACATGGGCATCGTGACCACAAGCATGCATCACATCGATCTCGCTGCCATCTGCCAGGCGTTGTTTGGTCTTGGCGGCATAATCGAACCCAGTCGCCTCCCGTACCTGCAGCGCATCCATGTCAGCCCGATACCAGACCGTCGGACCGTCCCCGTTTCTGAGCACCCCGACCACCCCGGTCTTGGCGATCCCTTCGGTGACGTCGAACCCCAACTCGCGTAACTGCTGACTGACGATACCGGCGGTGCGCACCTCCGTGTAGCCAATTTCGGGATGCTGGTGCAAGTCCTTGTAAAGCGCGATCAGACGCTCGCTGTCACTTGCCACTGTATCATTGAGCTGGGTCAGCAGCTGGCTGGAGAGAAGATGGGCCTGCGTCGGCAAACTCTCTCTTGCATTCGTTACCGGCGTGATGGCCGAGGAAAGGGCCAGCATGGCGGCGATGGAGAGCCCCTGGCAACATGTGGATTTGTTCATTCAGATCCCTTTGCATGAGATGAAAACGGGGTGGACCGTCAAGGGCGGAAGACACGTGTAGATGCCAGTGCTGGTAGCCCGCGCCAAGCAACGCCCTGGATGGCGATTGCCAGCATGGCACAGGCAAACAACCTCAGCGAGAAATAAGTTGCGTTCGAGTCGCCACAAGCCGGTTAGTGTTCGCAGTGAGACCTACCCTACCAATGGCGGTATTGTCTTCACGTTGACAGGGTTATAACCACCGCAAGCTGTACCGGGGTTTAATCTGTAACGGCAAACCGGCGGAAAACATGTTTCAAAATATGACAAGCACCGGTTTGGTACACATCAACACATGGATGCCGTCAGCATGCTTCCTGTCAATGTCCAACTGTCAACATCGAGCACCTGGCTGCGGACACGTCTTCCTCACCGCCATCTGTGGCAACAGAAATATCCAGCCATGACAGGGCCGCAATATCCGCCATTCTACTGCGCACGCTGCCGACGCTATTTTATATAGGCAAATCCGCCCCGTTTTCCGGCTGCAGACTAGACTGGAAACAACTGTTCTCTGGTGCCGCAGGTGATCGGACTCCTTATTATCCAGCCTCATCAGCGCCATTGAACCAATCGACTAGATATCAATCAGTTAAATATTTATTAAACATGGATTGTCGGCACAACAAATAAACCGGGGGCAGCCTCGAAATACCCCCTACACTCTGAACTCAGTCTATTTATTACCATACAACCCGCTTGCTGGGCAGTCCTTCACGTCAGACAAGCACGGTTGTGTGCTCATCCCTCGTTGGAGTCATACCAGAATGGAAAATAACGATCTGTCCATCGTCGAAAAGCGGTTGGTTGCCCGGTTCCTGGATATGTTCATCAAGTTCGGCCTGATCCTGGCGTTGGGCTCTTTCTGCTTCACCGTGTTCTCCCCCTTCATGAACATGATGTTGTGGGCCCTGATCCTGGCCGTCACTCTCTATCCTCTCCACCAGCGCTTTGCCGTGCGGCTGGGGGGAAAACAGGGGCGGGCCTCCACCCTGCTGGTCTTGCTGGGCATCCTGCTGATCGTGGTTCCCACCGTGGCCATGCTGAGTTCCCTGGGTGACAGCGTCAGCGCCCTGATGGAGCGAATGGACAGCAACACCCTGCAGATCCCGGCGCCTTCCGCCGACATCGCCAGCCTCCCGCTGATCGGCACCAAGCTCCACGCCATCTGGCTGAAGGCATCGGTGGACTTGCCCAGCCTCCTCATCAGCTACAAGCCGCAACTCGGCGATCTCGCCAAGCAGGTGGTCGGCATGCTGGCCAGCATGGGGGGTGGACTGCTGGGTTTCGTCGTCTCCTTCATCGTGGCCGGCATCATGATGGCCTGGGGAGCTCCGGGCGCCCTGAGCGCCGATCGCATCGCCATGCGCATCACGGATGAACGCAAGGGATTGTCGCTGACCAAGTTGTGCACCAGCACCATCCGGGCCGTGGCCATGGGGGTCATCGGAGTGGCCTTCATCCAGGCCCTGCTGGCGGGGATCGTCATGATGCTGGCAGGGATCCCGGCGGTCGGCATCTTCTTCGTCCTGGCGCTGATCCTCGGTATCGCCCAGGTGCCCGTGATCCTGGTAACGGGGCCCGCCATCGCCTACATGTGGAGCGCAGGCGATCACGGCACCCTGTTGAACATCTTCTACAGCGTCCTGCTGATCGTCGCCGGCATGGCCGACAACGTGCTCAAACCGCTGCTGCTGGGGCGCGGGGTCGATGCGCCCATGCCGGTAGTATTGCTGGGCGCCCTTGGCGGCATGGCCACCAGCGGCATCCTCGGCATGTTCATCGGGGCCACCCTGCTCTCCATCGGTTATCGCATCTTCATGGCCTGGGTCAACGAAGGTCTGGCTACTGCGGAAAAATAGCCCCATGGCCGCCCAGCGTCATACCATGCGCCCTCTGCTCACGGGGGGCGCATGCCTGCTGTTGAGTGCCTGCACCCTGCTTGGCCCTGACTATCAGGCCCCCCGCGTCGAGGAGATGAGTGGCTGGCACCCCGCCAGCACGGGCCAGCAGGTATCTTCGGCCACCGACTATCGCCAGTGGTGGACCCGGTTGCATGACCCCGTGCTGAGCACGCTGGTGGAAGAGGCGTTCATCAAGAACCCGGATGTGCGGATAGCGGGATTGCGGATCCTCGAGGCCCGGGCCCAGCTCGGCATCGCCGAGAGCCTGCTCGGCCCCCAGGCCACCATCGGCACCGCCGAGCTGCTGCAGGCGGGCCAGACCCGCAACGGCCACAGCAGCTCGGGTGGCAGCTATGGCGCCGGCTTCAACCTCGGTTGGGAACTCGACTTCTGGGGCAAGTTCCAGCGCGGGATCGAGGCGGCGGATGCCAACTACTTCGCCACCCTGGCGCAATATGATGACATCCAGGTCCTGCTGGCGGCCCAGGTGGCCCAGCTCTATGTGAGCATTCGCACCGTCGAGGCCAGACTGCAGATCGCTCGCGAGAATGCCCGCATCCAGCAGCGCAGCCTGGAGATCACCGAACGGCTGTTCAAGAGCGGCAACAGCGCCGAACTGGACGTGCAGCAGGCCAAGACCCAGTACCTGGGCACCCTCTCCGGCATTCCGCAGCTCGAAACCAGCCTGCGCCAGAGCCAGAATGCCCTCTCGACCCTGCTCGCCAGAGCCCCGGGGCCCCTGCCCGAGATGAATGCAGATACCGGCAAGATCCCCCGGGGCGAGCTGGCACTGGTCACCGAACTGCCGGCCGATCTGCTGCGCCGTCGCCCCGATGTGCGGGTGGCGGAGCGACAGCTGGCCGCCCAGTCGGCGCTGATCGGCGTGGCCGAGAGCGAACTCTACCCCTCCATCACCCTGCTCGGTACCCTGGGCATCAGCGCTACCAGCGGGGAGAGCGGCACCTTCTCCTGGGCCGCCGGGCCATCGCTGAGCTGGAACCTGCTCGATCAGGGGCGGCTCGGCAACCAGATCCTGGTGCAGGACGCCCGCTTCCAGCAACTGCACGAACGCTATCGCGACAGCGTGTTCAAGGCGGCACGCGAGGTGGACGACGCGGCCGTGGCCTACGCCAACGGCCAGGACGAGATCGCCCTGTTGACCCAGACCGGCGAGGCCGCCCGCCGCTCCCTCAACATCGCCAACACCCAGTATCGCGAGGGGATGGCGGACTTCCAGCGGGTACTCGACTCCCAGCGCGCCCTGTTCAATCAGCAAGAGCGGCTGGTCAACAGCCGTGGCGCCCGGATGCGCGATCTCATCACCCTCTACAAGGCACTGGGTGGCGGTTGGGAACAGGGGCGAGAACGTCCTCTTGTCAGCCCGGCAGTGGAAGCCCGCTTGCGCAAGCGCGCCGACTGGGCCCCGCTGCTCGACGCCGCCCACCCCTCATCCTCTGCCCGAAAGGTAACCTCGAATGACTGACAGCTCCGCCTCCCCCGGCCAGGCCAGCCGCCGCGCCACGCTCGGCTTGCTGGTACTCATCCTCCTGCTGCTCATCTGGTATCTGCTGGCTGACCGGCTGACCCCCTACAGCTCCCAGGCTCGCGTGCAGGCCTTCGTGGTTCCCGTCGCCGCCGAGGTATCCGGCCAGATCAAGCAGGTATATGTACGCGACAATCAGGACGTGGAAGCCGGCACCCCCTTGTTCGAGATCGATGCCGAACCCTATGACATCGCGCTGGCCAAGGCGCGCTCCGATTACCAGACGGTGTTGAGCGGTGTCAGAGCAAATAGCGAAGGGGTCAAGGCGGCCGAAGCGGCCCTGATGGCCATGCGCGCCGCCTACGACAACGCGGCCAAGGACGCCGAGCGGCAGGAGCGGCTCTATCGGGAAGATCCGGGCGCCATCTCGGTGCGTCGCCTCGAGGTAGCCCAGGCCAGCCGCGAGACGGCCAGGAGCCAGGTGGCGGCAGCCCAGGCCGACGTGCGCCGCGCCATCGAGGCCGCCGGGGCGAACGGCGATCACAACTCCCAGCTGCTCAGCGCCCGTGCGGCGGTACACAAGGCCGAGCTGGATCGCCAGAACACCCGGGTGGTGGCGCCAGGCCGCGGTCTCATCACGGATCTTCACACGGATGCAGGCCAGTTTATCGGTGCCGGTGCCCCGGCCATGACCCTGATCGCCATCCACGACGTCTGGGTGTCGGCGGATCTGACGGAGAACAACCTCGGCAACATTCACGCCGGTGACAGGGTCGCCATCCTGCTCGACAGCCTGCCCGGCCGCCTGTTCGAGGGGGAGGTGCGCAGCATCGGCTACGGGGTGAGCGATGGTAAGGGTCAACCGGCGGGCACCTTGCCGAGCGTGGACAACAACCGCGACTGGCTGCGCCAGGCTCAGCGCTTCCCGGTCAAGATCGCCTTCAAGGCCGCTGACTTCCCCCCGGTCGAGGCGCTGCGGGTCGGCGGTCAGGCCGACGTGCTGGTCTATACCGGTGGGAATGCCGGCGGCAGCTGGGTGATGAACCTGCTGGGCTCGCTCCATATCCGGCTGATGAGCCTCTGCTCCTTCCTCTACTGAGGCTCCCATGCATAACGCCGACAGGACAGTACTGCGCATTGGCACCGGCATCGCACTGGCAACCCTGATCTGCTACGGGCTGGCGCTGCCCATGCCGCATCTCGGGGTCATCATGGCCTGGGTGGTGCTGTGTCGCCCCGGCGAGCCGCTCGGCCTTGGCAAAGGGTTGCTGGGTGGCGCCCTGCTGCTGGCCGTGATGGTCGGCGGCGTGCTGCTGGTGCCCCTGCTGACCCACTATGCGCTGGCGGCGGTGCTGCTCGTCGCACTGCTGCTCCATGGTCTGATGCAACAGGCGCTGACGGACAAGGGAGCGGCCGCCATGCTGCTCATCATGGCCATCACTGTGATCCCGGTGGCCGGCCTCATCGAGCAGGCACTTGCCATCGCCCTTGCCCAGATGATGGCGCTGGGGATCCTCATAGGCACCCTGGTCAACCGGGTGGCCCATGCTCTGTTTCCACCCCAACCGATGCCAACGGGGGCTGAGCCTCACAAACCAAGCTCCCCCGAGCATCCCGATCGCCTCGCGCTACGGGCCGTGGCCATCGTGCTGCCGGTGTGGCTGCTGGCGCTCGGCAATCCGGCGTTCTATATCCCGGCTGTGATGAAGACGGTGATGCTGGCTCAGCAGAGCAGCTCGCTCACCGCCAAAGAGGCGGGCAAGGAGCTGGTGCTGTCGACGCTGACGGGCGCCCTGCTGGCGTTTGTGCTCTGGCTGGGGCTCGGCCTCTGGCCCTCGCTGTTGATGCTGGTGCTGCTGCTGGCCCTGATGACACTCTGGCTGGCACGACGGCTGGTGCTGCTGGTGCCAAGTCACTTTCCACCCTCGTTCTGGAGCAACGCCTGGATCACCGCGCTGATCCTGTTTGGTCCGGCAATCGAGGACAGTGCCACCGGCAAGGATGTCTGGCTGGCGGCTGCGATGCGCTGCGGCCTCTATCTGTTGGTGGCCGGCTACGGCTGGCTCTGTATCTGGCTGCTTGAACAGTGCTGGCCCGTCGGCCGGCCACTGGCACAAGCATCGATAGGAGAGTGATATGTTTTCCATTTTTCTGGTCGGCATCCCGGTGATCCTGGCCAACATGCTGCTGCAATCCCTGATGTCCGTCTGGTGTATCCGCTTCTACGTCAAGCGGTTCAGCGAACGGGAAGGCATGCTGGCCGGGGTGCTGGCGCTGTTTGGCATCATCACCCTGGTGATGCTGGGCAATCTGGTGCAGATTGGCATCTGGGGTGCCCTGTTCCTGTGGCTGGGCGAGTTCAACACGCTGCAGGAGGCCGTCTATCACTCAGGCGTCAACTTCGCCACCCTGGGCTATGGCGACATCGTCATGAGTGCACGGTGGAAGCTGCTCGGGCCGCTCGAGGCGGTCAATGGCGCCCTGATGATAGGCCTCTCCGGTGCCTGCATGCTGGCGATCCTGCAACACCATGTTCGCAAGCAACTGGGCAACACGCCGCACTAGCCATCCATCCGTTAAGCAATGAAAACAAAAAGGCCACTCTCCCGAGTGGCCTTTGGCTGGCATTGCCCCTGATGCCCTCCTCGGCCAACGCTATTCGGCGGTGGCCATCTGCCAAGTCTTGAAGCCGCCGGAGAGGTTCTTGACCTTGAAGCCGTGCTGGCTCAGCAGGCGACAGGCCACATGACCGCGCAAGCCCACCTGGCAGCTGATGAGCAGCTCTTTATCCTTGGGCAGCTCATGGAGGCGGCCGCGCAGTTCATCGAGGGGGATGTGCAGGGCGCCCGGGATGCGACCCAGCTTCTCGAGTTCGGGACCATTGCGCACGTCCAGCACCTGCTGATGGGGGTGACGGGCCTCGACCTCAGCTGCGTGGCAGAGCAGGGTATCCCCCTTCAAATGGTTGCTGGCCACGAAGCCGGCCATGTTGATCACGTCCTTGGCCGAGCCGAAGGGCGGCGCATAGGTGAGCTCCAGATCCTGCAGATCAAACACGGTGAGACCGGCGCGCTGGGCCACCGCCAGCACGTCGATGCGCTTGTCGACCCCGTCCTTGCCGATGGCCTGGGCACCGTAAATCTTGCCATCGGGGGCAAACAGCAGCTTGAGGCTGACCGGGTGGGCGCCGGGATAGTAACCGGCGTGGCTGCCCGGGTGGACATAGGCCTTCTCGAACGGCAGCCCCAGCTGCAGCAGCCGCTTCTCATTGAGGCCGGTGCTGGCCACCGCCAGATCGAACAGCTTGCAAATGGCGGTACCCTGGGTCTTCTTGTAGGTTTCGCTGCGCCCCAGCATGTTGTCGGCGGCGATGCGCCCCTGCCGGTTGGCGGGGCCCGCCAGCGGGATCAGCACAGACTCGCCGGTGACGAAGTCGGTCTCCTCCACCGCATCCCCCACCGCATAGATGAAGGGATCCGAGGTTCGCATGCCGGCGTCCACCTTGATGCCGCCGCGCGGCCCCAGCTCCAGCCCCGCCTTGGCGGCGAGCAGGGTCTCGGGCTTGACACCGATGGCGAGGATCAACAGGCCGGTATCGAGCCGGGTGCCATCGCTCAGGGTCAGGCGTAATCCACCCCGTTGTTCAGTGGCCACGGCAGCGGTTTTTTCCGCCAGCACATCCAGACTCTCGATGGCCGAGAGGCCGGTGCGCAGGCGCAGATCGATCCCCTCCTCCCGGATACGGGCATGGAGCATGTTGGCCATCTCTTTATCCACCGGCGCCATCACCTGATCGGAGAGCTCCAGCAGGGTGACATCCAGCTTGCGCTGGTGCAGCGCCTCCATCATCTCCAGCCCGATGAAGCCGCCCCCCACCACGGTGACATGGCGCGGCTGCTCGTGCGCCAGCGCCGCCAGAATGCGATCCATGTCGGGAATATTGCGCAAGGTGTGCACACCCGGGCTGTCGATACCGGGGAACGGAGGCCGGATGGGGGCCGCGCCCGGGCTCAGCAGCAGCACGTCATAGGCTTCACGGCGCTCTTCGCCGGTCAGCAGGTTGCGCACCAGCAGGCTCTTGCCGGCCTTGTCTATCTCGATGACGTCGTGAAAGACCCGCACATCCACGTTGAAGCGGCGTTTGAAGCTCTGGGGGGTCTGCAACAGAAGGGCATCCCGGCTGGGGATGTCGCCACCGATGTGATAGGGCAGCCCGCAGTTGGCGAAGCTGACGAACTCGCCCCGCTCGAACATCACAATTTCCGCTTCTTCGCTCAGACGGCGGGCTCTGGCCGCCGCAGAGGCACCACCGGCCACACCGCCTACAATCAGGATCCGTTTCATCAGCAAGACTCCAGTCAACCACAGATTGCCATTAAATTAGTATTTTCTAATTTAGAACTCAATGAAATTTTGTTTGTACCGATTTTGCAGTATTCTTGCCACCCGACAGTCGTTCAACAGGATGTTATCAGTTCATGTCGTCAACCGCGCTCAGTCACCTTTCTTCTGCCAGCCAGACACCGCTGTTCTTTCGTCTGGACGTGCGCAGCCAGCGGCTGGTCGCTCTGACCGATGTGATGCAAACCCCGCTCTACTGGCTCGATGAGCCCAGAGGCCCCTGGCCGGCCCAGTTGCCGGATGCGCTGCGTCTGCCCATCGAGCAGGCGCTCACCAGCGGCCAGGGCGGCAAGCTGGTGCTGCGCTTTGCCGGCCAGCAGTGGCACGTTGCCCTCTCCCACGAACAAGATGCCTTCTGGCTCATCTGCCTGCAGACCCTGCGCCAGGAGCCGGTGGCCGATCTGGCACTGCACCTGCCGCGCCTGAGCCAGATGGCGAGCCAGCAGCAGTTTGCCGCCATGCTGGAGACCCTCAAGGAGAGCCTGGGGGCCGATCGCCTCATCCTCTGGCACTATCAGGCCAACGGCCCCCTCGGCAGCGAGCAGCTGACCCCGGTCTTCACCCTGGGGGCCGACGAAGTGGCCGCCATTCGCAGCGACAGCCGCTACATCCGCGCCCTGCGCACCCGCAAGTCCCTGAGCTTTTCGGAGGCGGCGCACCAACCCATGCTGAGCCAGCACTACTACTTGGCCAATGCGGGGGTGAGCTCACGCCTCGACGGCGCGTTGCTGGAGCAGGAAAAACTCATCGGCGTGCTGAGCCTCGAATACCTCAACGCCACCCCGCTCAGCGAGGAGATGCTGCAACTGGTGCGGCACAGCGCCCAGCTGCTCGGCCACTGGCAACCGCTCCCCGAACCTGTGCACAACCCTGTGCTGGCCCTGCCGGCCGAGCTCACCCTGCTGACCGGCATCGCCTATTGCCGCGCGCTGGTGCGCTGGGGCATGAGCGTCAGCGGCGCCCGCATCGGCTGGATCGGCGAGTACCAGCCCCGCGGCCAGGAGTTGTGGATGATCCCGCGCTGCGTGCTGGAGGGGGAGACCTTCTCGGTGCTCAAACCCATCCAGATGGACCCGGGCCCCGGCCAGGAGCTGTTCCAACACGGCCAGGCGGTCTATGTGGAAGACCTGCCGCTGCGCTATCCCCAGGCCAGCCAGCTGCTGGCACTCAATGCCAGCGTCTATGTCGGCATTCCGCTGCACGGCCAGCACGGTGCCCCCATCGGCCAGCTCACTTTGCTGCTCGACACGCCGCTGGCGGACCCCATGCCACTGCTCGACGCTCTCAGCAGCCAGCACGAGCGGGCCGCAGTCGAACTGCAACGCTTGGCCGCCGACGAAGCCTTGCGGCTGGCCGAGGTGGCTTTCAACACCCACGACGGCCTGCTGGTGATGGATCACAAGGGGATCATCCTCAAGGTCAACAACTCCTTTACCCGCATCACCGGTTTTGCCGATGATGAGATGATCGGCCAGCATATCGTCCGGCTCAGGCCCACCTACTATGGCGATCACCTGAAACAGGATGTGCGCCAGGCGGTAGCGGCCCAGGAGTTCTGGATGGGCGAAGAGCGCTGCCTGCACAAGGATGGCCACCTGTTCCCGGTCCGCTTGATGGTGAGCGGAGTGCAGGACGAGCACGGCGAAATCAGCCACTACGTCTGCAGCTTCTACGACATCAGCAAGGAGAAGGAGGCGGCGCGCCACATCGAGCAGCTCGCCTATTACGACGATCTGTGCGGCCTCTACAACCGCCGCAGCCTCAACGACATCATGCAGCGTACCCTGCAGGAGGCCAGCGGCCAGTGGGGCGCCCTGCTGCTGGTGGATCTGGACAACTTCAAGTCGATCAACGACTCCCTCGGCCATGCCTGCGGCGATCTGCTGCTGCAGGCGGTGGTGGAGCGGCTCAAGGGGCTGCCGCAGGACAACCTGGTGCTGGCCCGCATCTCGGGGGACGAATTCGCCCTGCTGTTCACCGCTCTGGGCCAGGGCTATGTCACCGCCAAGATCCTGGCCGAGCACTTCGCCCGCGAGCTGATGGGGCTGTTTCGTATTCCGTTCGACATCGAGGATCACAAGCTGCACTGCAGCGCCTCGGTGGGGATCAGCCTCTTCTCCAGCGAGGACAAGGATCACCTGGTGCTGATGCAGCAGGCCGACACCGCCACCCACATGGCCAAGCGATCCGGCCAGGGCAACTATGTGTTCTTCAGCGAAGCGATGGCGGAGAAGGAGAAGAGCAAGCTGGCGCTCAACAACCAGCTGCGCGACGCCCTGCGCCACCACGAGCTGCAACTGCACTATCAGCCACAATACCGGGTCGACAACGGCGCACTGTCCGGCATCGAGGCGCTGCTGCGCTGGCAGCGCAGCGACGGCAGCATGGTGCCGCCGGCGGAGTTCATCCCCATTGCCGAAGAGACCAGCCTCATCCAGGACATCGGCTACTGGGTGATGAAGACCGCCTGCGCCCAGTACAGCTTCTGGCTCAACCGCGGGCTGGCCATTCCCCATCTGTCGGTCAACGTCAGCGCCCGCCAGTTCCACACCGTCGGCTTCGTGCAGCAGGTGGAATACATACTGCGCGATACCGGGGTGCCTCCTTCCCGCCTGCTGCTGGAGGTGACTGAATCCGTGGTGCTGGAGAACCGGCTGGAGAGCATCGCCAGAATGCGCCAGCTCAAGGAGCTCGGCATTCTGCTCTCCATCGATGATTTCGGCACCGGCTACTCGTCGCTCGCCTATCTGCGCGACCTGCCGGCGGACGAGGTGAAGCTCGACCGAAGCTTCATCCAGACCCTGGTACACAGCGAACAGGACAAGGCCATCGTCAAGGCGATCCTGGAACTGGCCAAGGTTTTTCGTTTTACCGTCACCGCCGAAGGGGTGGAGGACGAAGAGCAGCTCGCCATCCTCAAATCCCTCGGATGCCAGCATTATCAAGGCTTCCTGACCAGCCGGCCGCTCACCGCCAAAGCCCTAGAGAGCCTGCTGGGTGCCGCGGTACCGGGCTAAACATGTAGGATTTATAGGGCTTTATGTAATAAAATAACGCCCTGCTCGAATCATTGGAGTCGTCTATGTCTGTCATTAATCGGATCCCCGCTGTCGAAGTCAGCGCCACCGCCGCTGAAACCAGTGTGACCGCCGATGCATCCGGGGTCATTGGCCGGATCCATTCCGTTGAAACCTGCGGCACCGTCGATGGCCCCGGAATACGCTTCATCGTGTTCATGCAGGGCTGCCTGATGCGCTGCAAGTACTGCCACAACCGCGACACCTGGGACACCCAGGGCGGCCGCGAGGTGACAGTGCCGGAGTTGATGAGCGACATCACCAGCTATCGTCACTTCATGAATGCCTCGGGCGGCGGCGTCACCGCCTCCGGTGGCGAAGCCATGCTGCAGCAAAATTTCATCGCCGAACTGTTCGCCGCCTGCAAGGAGAAGGGCATCCACACCTGCCTCGACACCAACGGTTTCGTGCGCCACTACGACGAGCAGCTCGACAAGGTGCTCGACAATACCGATCTGGTGCTGCTCGACATCAAGCAGATCAACGACGACAAGCACATTCCGCTGACCCACGTCAGCAACAAGTACACCCTGGAGTTTGCCCGTTATCTGGCCGCCAAGGGCAAGACCATGTGGATCCGCTACGTGGTGGTGCCGACCTGGTCGGACGACGACGAGAGTGCCGAAGGGCTCGGCCAGTTCATCGCCGAACTGGGCGAGTGCGTCGAGAAGGTGGAGCTACTGCCCTATCACGAACTTGGCAAGCACAAGTGGGACGTACTGGGCGACACCTATGATCTCAACGGGATCAAACCGCCCAGCAAGGAGACCATGGACCGCGTCCAGGGCATCCTCGCCAAATATCACAACAACGTAAAATACTGAGAGCTCAGGGGCTGGCCGGGAAAACGCCGGCCCCTTTCACATCGGGCTTCGCCCACCTGCATGCCGTCACCGGACAAGGATCTGCCATGAGTGAAGGACAAGCCGCCGCCCTGCTGCTCTGGGTACTGCTGCTCATATTCAGCCTGCGCGGCACCTTGCTGCGCACCCTCTACCACAATCCGCTCTATCAGCATCTTTGCCTCGGCGGCGCCATCGTGCTGGTGCCGCTCTGGACCCTGCGGGCCGGCCTGCACGAGGGGCTGGATGTGCACTTTCTCGGCCTCACCAGCCTCACCCTGCTGCTGGGCTGGCGCCTCGCCCTGCTCGCCCCCTGCCTCACCCTGCTGGTGCTAAGCTATTTTGGCGTCATCCCGCTGGCCGAGATCGGCTGGCAGGCCCTCATCGGCGTGGCCCTGCCGGTCGCCACCACCTGGCTGCTGTTTCTGGCCAGCTGGGCCTGGCTGCCGCGCCATCTGTTCGTCTACCTGTTCGTGGTAGCCTTTCTTGGCGGCGCCCTCTCCATCTCGGTCAAGGTGGTGGCCAGCGCCCTCCTGATGGGTCTCAGCGACACCTACCCCTGGTACACCATCAGCGCCGACTACCTCTCCATCTGGCCACTGCTGCTCTTCCCCGAAGCCCTACTCAACGGCATGACCATGACCCTGCTCGCCATCTACCGCCCCCACTGGGTCAACACCTTCTTCGACCGGGAATACCTGGGCCGCTGAGCAACACGCAGCCACAAAAAAGCCCGCAATTGCGGGCTTTTTTTATGGCGTTTACACGGTGCGGGGGCGCAGGTGGGCGTGCCAGCGGGCTTCCCATTTCTTGAACAGCCAGACGATGACGAAAGTCAGCAGCATGTAGAGCAGGCCGGCGGTCAAAAACGCCTCGAACGGGCTGTAGTAGCGGGAGTTGATGATCCGCGCGGCGCCGGTCAGATCGACGATGGTGATGATACCCGCCACCGCCGAGCCCTGCAGCATGAAGATCACCTCGTTGCTGTAGGCCGGCAGTGCCCGGCGAAACGAGTTGGGCAAAATGATCCGGGTCAGGGTCTGCCAGCGGGTCATGCCGAAGGCGTTGGCCGCTTCAATCTGCCCCTTGGGCATGTTGAGCACGGCGCCGCGCACGATCTCGGCGGTGTAGGCCCCGGTGTTCAGGGTGAACGCCAGCAGGGCGCAGAACCAGGCTTCGGCAAACAGATCCCAGGCGACGCTGTTTTTCAGCCACTCCCACTGGGCGGCGCCGTAGTAGATGATGAACAGCTGCACCAGCAGCGGGGTGCCGCGAAAGAAGTAGATATAGGCCCAGATCGGCCCCTTGATCAGCCAGTTGCGGCTGTTGCGCAGGATGCCGAGCGGCACCGCCAGCATCAACCCGAGGATCAGGGAAGCCGCCACCAGCAGTACTGTGGTGTAGAGGCCCTGCCAGTAGGTGGGCCATTCGGTGAGAATGATTGAGAAATCCATGGCTTACCTCGTCTTTATCGCATAGTGACGCTCGGCCCATTTCAGTGCCGAGGTGGAGACCGCAGTGAAGATCAGGAAGATCAGGGCCACCGCCATGTAGAAGGTGAAGGGCAGCTGGGTCGAACCCGCTGCCAGGGACGCTTTGCGCACCATGTCATCGAGCCCGATGATGGAGACCAGCGCCGTGGTTTTCAGCAGTACCAGCCAGTTGTTGCCAAACCCCGGCAGGGCGTGGCGCATCATCTGGGGAAACAGGATCCGCACAAACACCTGGGTTGCCCGCATGCCGAAGGCACGGGCCGCTTCCAGCTCTCCCTTGTCCACCGCCAGGATGGCGCCGCGGAAGGTCTCGGTCATGTAGGCGCCGAAGATGAAGCCGATGGTGGCCACCCCGGCCGCAAACGGGCTGATGTCGATGTAATCGGGCAGCAGGGAGACCCACTCCTGATTGGGATTGCTCGCCAGCAGGTAGTTGTTGTAGCTCTCGTTGACCCAGGTACAGAGGTTGTTGATGAGTACCTGGCCGCCGAAGAACAGCAGCATCATCAGCACCAGATCGGGGATGCCGCGAATGACGGTGGTGTAGGCGGTGGCAAAACCGCGGGCCCATTTGTAGGGGGAGAGCTTGGCCAGCGCCCCCAGCATGCCGAGCACCAGCGCCAGCAGCAGGGAGGCCAGCGCTACTTCCAGGGTGACCCAGGCCCCCTCCAGCAGGGAGGTTTCGTATCCTTTCAAATCAAACATATGCGGCTCCATTGCAACTCATTGAGCGGGATCTCCCGTCCCAATATCCTTTCAAACCAAACACATGCAGCTCCATTGCAACTAAGCGGGCCCATCGCTCCCTTGCGAGAGACAACGGGCCCGATGACTACAGACTAGGGTCAACCTGTCGTGATGATTCGCCGCAATTGCGCCGGCGGCTACCGGGGTAGCGCGCCTTCGGGGTTACTCGCCGTACACGTCGAAGTCGAAGTACTTGTCGTTTATCGCCTTGTACTTGCCGTTGGCACGCAGCGCCAGGATGGCGGCGTTGAATTTCTCTTTCAGATCCTTGTCGGCCTTGCGCACCGCGATGCCGGCACCCTCGCCAAACCACTTGGGATCAGTCAGTTTCGGGCCGATGAACTCAAACGCATCGCCACCCTCTTTCTTGAGCAGGCCGTCGCTGATGGCGGCGGAGTCGGCCATCACGTAGTCAACCCGGCCGGATTTCAGATCAAGATAGGCCTCGTCTGCGGTGCCATAACGCTTGATGGTGGCGTTGGGGAAGTTGTCGGTGATATAGGTGTCCATGGAGGTGGCGCGCTGGACGGCCACTGTCTTGCCACTCATGAACTCCTTGTCGAGCTTGATCTCGGTGCCCTTCTTGGCGGCGAAGCGAGCCGGAATGTGCTGGTACTTCTGGGTGAAGTCCACCTTCTTCTTGCGCTCTTCGGTGATGTCCATGGTGGCGATAATGGCGTCATACTTGCGCGACAGCAGCGCCGGAATGATGCCGTCCCAGTCCTGCTTGATCAGGGTACACTTCACCTTCATCTCCTCGCACAGGGCGTTGGCGATGTCGATGTCGAAACCTTTCACCTCGCCGCTCGGCTCGGTCCAGGAGAAGGGGGGATAGGCACCTTCCACCCCGATCCGCACCTCTTTCCACTCCTTGGCCATCAGGCTGCCGGAAGACAGGGCAGTGACTATGGCGGTCGCCAGCATCAGCTTGTTCATGTATCTCTCCTTGATAAAATCATCGACTGTTGCAATTGCAGATTATTGGGGATCAGCCCCGGCCATCAATAGATGGAGGAGATGAATTGCTTGAACCGTTCGGACTTGGGATGGGCGAAGATCTCCTTGGGATTGCCCTCCTCCTCCACGCGGCCCTGATGCAAAAACATTACCTTGTTCGACACATCGCGGGCAAACGACATCTCATGGGTCACCACCAGCATGGTGCGCCCCTCTTCGGCCAGCTCGCGCATCAGGCCGAGCACTTCCCCCACCAGCTCGGGATCGAGCGCCGAGGTGGGTTCGTCAAACAGCATCACCTCGGGCTCCACCGCCAGCGCCCGGGCAATGGCCGCCCGCTGCTGCTGGCCGCCGGAGAGGTGACCTGGGTAGTAGTCGCGCCGCTCCCACAGTCCCACCCGGTTGAGCAGGTGTTCCGCCTTGGCCATCGCCTCGGCGCGGGGCACCTTGAGCACCTGGATCGGCACCTCGATGATGTTCTGCATGATGGTCATGTGGGACCAGAGATTGAAGCTTTGAAACACCATGGCCAAGCGGCTGCGAATGCGCTCCACCTGGCGCACGTCCTCCGGCAACCGTTCACCGGCCCGGTTGGTTTTCATGCGAATAAGTTCGCCATGGAGGGAAACCGTGCCGGAAGAGGGTGTTTCCAGCAAATTGATACAACGAAGAAAGGTCGACTTCCCCGAACCGGAGGAGCCGATAAGGGAGATCACATCCCCCTTGTGGGCGGTCATATCGATGCCCTTGAGCACTTCGTGGGTGCCGAAATACTTGTGCAGATCACGAACTTCCAGTGCGGCAACGTCGCTCATCCATTACAACCTTGTCTGTCCCTAGACGCCGCTGGGGCGTGACTCACGCCATCGCTTATTTAACAAAAAGTTAACCGATGGCAACCTTCAGCGAAAATATCACTCGGATAGTTAAAAAACAATACAGAACCGAGGTCTTTGGTGTTTTGTCTGTATTTTTATTGGCCAAACAGGTATTTTTCAGCACTTTGTCTGCATAAAACGCTAATCAAGCCTGCCTGACGACACCGCCTTTTTATACCCACAACGCAAGGCTGGCAAGAAGATTCCTACGTTTTGGTCGCAAGCCACCCGGATTGACTTTATTCAACCATGCAGCACACGCATCCTGTTGAAAAATGGGCCTGTCAGACCCCGTTCTAGCCGCACCAGAATGGGCCGGCGCCCCAACAGCGGGCCTCATTTCGCACCAAAAACATAACATATTGATAAAAAAGCTCCGGATGGAGCAGGCAAACACACAAATATGTGACACAGGCCCAATAAGTGATGATAAGGTGTCATTTTTGTCAGTTTTTGTGATCGAGGCCCCGATGTTGCTCAATGTGTTGCTGATCCTGCTGCCGCTGGTAATCGGCTATCTGGTACCCCTCTCCTCTGCCCGTTTGATCAAGCTGGTCAATCAGTCGCTGGGCAAGATGGTCTATCTCATTTTGTTCCTGATGGGGCTGGGGCTCGCCTACGTGGAGAACCTGAGCAGCAATCTGGCGGTGATCTTCAAGGTGGCCGGGGTGATGCTCGCCGCCATTACCCTGTGCAACTTGCTGGCCCTCTGGTGGCTGGACAGGCGCTCGCCCCCCACCCACGAGGCCAGCGACGGCCCGATGCCGAGCAAGCTGCACCTGCTGTGGGAGTCGCTGCAGCTCTGTTTCGTGGTGCTGGGTGGCGTCTTGCTGGGGCTACTGGTCGACCTGCGCGCCCTGCCCATCGACAAGTGGAGCGAGTGGGCGCTGATGCTGCTGCTGTTTCTCATCGGGGTGCAGATGCGCAACTCCGGCATGCGGCTGCGCCAGATCCTGCTCAACCCCTGGGGCATGAAGATCGCCGTCACCGTCATCCTCAGCAGCTGGCTGGGCAGCCTGCTGGCCGCCCAGTTGCTCGGCATGCCGCTGACCCACGGCCTGGCCCTCAGCTCCAGCTTCGGCTGGTATTCGCTCTCCGGCATCCTGGTGGCCGACAAACTGGGGCCGGTGCTGGGCTCCGCCGCCTTTATCAACGATCTGGGGCGCGAGCTCATCGCCATCCTGATCATTCCGATACTGATGCGCCGTCACCCCTCCGCCGCCATCGGCTATGGCGGCGCCACGGCGCTGGACTTCACCCTGCCGGTCATCCAGAAATCCGGCGGCATCCAGGTGGTGCCGGTGGCCATCGTCTCCGGCTTTATCCTGAGCCTGTTCGGCCCGATCCTGATCCTGGGCTTCCTCGCCATCTGATTGCCCCTGAGCCACCTACCGCCAACAACGACAAGCCCGGCACTGCTGCCGGGCTTGTCGTTTAAAAGAGGGGGCGGGCATGACAGGCTCACCGTCAACTAGCGGCCTTCAGGTGCGCCAGCGACCGCCGCTCATCACCCGCTCGATGGCCAGCGTATCGGGGTCGATCAGCAGCAGATCCGCATCCTGCCCCACCGCCAGCATGCCCTTGGTCGCCAGCCCCAGCGCCCTGGCCGGATTGGTCGTCACCACCGCCAGCGCCACCTCCAGCGCGACCCCCTTGTCGCAACTCTCCACCAGCGCCTGCCACAGACTGCCGATCTGACCGCAGCGCAGCTCGATGAGACGCCCCTCGCCATCGAAGCGCGGCAGGCTGGCGTTGGCGTCCGAGCTGAAGCTGATACGATCGGCGGGTACCCCGGCCGCCAGCAGCTCCACCAGGGCGTCTGCCGCCAGCCGCTCGCCATCGTCCAGCAAGTCCGGGAAGCTCGAGGTGGTGAGATCGACCCAGCCGCCGGCCCGTCCCCACTCGATGGCCTCGGCAAACAGCCAGGGGTTGCGGTTGCAGTGGGTGGGATAGAGCTGGCGCAGCGGGATGTCGGTACCATCACGCAAAGCCCGCAGCGGCGCCAACGCCCCGCGCCCGTCCCCCAGATGAAAGAAGCTGACCCCGCTCTTGCCGGCAAGCAGCCCGGCTACCCGCGCCTCGCTCACCAGCCGGGCCAGCTCGTCGTGGGTCGGCGCACTGGATCTGTGGTCGCTGATGGCCACCTCCCCCACCCCCAGCACCTCGGGAATGAGCATGATGTCGGACTCTACCGTACCGGTGAGGGTCTTGACCGGCAGATGGTAGGAGCCGGTATACATGAAGGCGCTCACCCCGGCGGCGCGAAACTCGCGCACCTTGCCGAGCACCTGGGCCGGGCTGCGGGTCAGGCTGTCGGTACCGAGCGCCGCCACCAGGGTGGTGACCCCTGCGCTCAGCGCCTCCCTTGCCGCCAGCTCCGGGGTGCGAAAACCAAAGCCCCCCTCGCCACCACCGCCAGTGATGTGGGCCAGCGGATCCACCAGCCCGGGCACCAGATAGCGGCCGCGGCCGTCCACCCGCGCCAGCGGCCAGTCGGCGGGGACTGACAAGCCCCGGCCCATCCAGGCGATGCGGCCATCGGCCACCAGCAGATCCTGGAGGCCCTGCGCAGTCGGGCCATAGAGTTCGGCGCCCTCGATCAGGGTCAACATGTGCATGCTCCTCGTGATGATGATGGGCGCCACAAAACGCCAGCCATGCTGCACTCTACCCAGCCGGCGGTCATGGAGGGAAGCACTTCCGCACGGCCGAGCGCCCATTCCCGTAGGCAAGGGCCGCCGGATCCGCTAGGCTCAGCGACAATCCCCCTGGCTGACGTCACCCTTCATGAACTATCTCGCTCACCTGCATCTGGCAGCCCATACCCACAGCTCCCTCACCGGCAACCTGCTGGGAGATTTCGTCAAGGGCGCCCTTCCGAGCGCGCTCGGTACCGAACTCGACGAGGGGATCTGGCTGCACCGCAAGGTAGACGCCTTCACCGACAGTCACCCCGAACACAGGGCGGCGGTGGCCTGCTTCGAGGCCCCCTGGCGCCGCTTTGGCGGCATCCTGGTGGATATGCTCTACGACCACTGGCTCAGCCTGCACTGGCCACAGTTTCATGACGAGGCCCTGCCCCGCTTCCTGCAGCAGAGTTACCGGCACCTGTTGGTGGATGCAGACCGCCTGCCGAATGGGTTGCCGCTGCCCCTCCAACGGATGGCGGAGCAGGACTGGATCGCCTCCTATCAGCACAAAGAGGGGCTGGCACAGGCCCTCAACGGCATCGGCCGCCGGCTGCGCCGCCCCCTGCCGCTCGGCGATGCGCTGCTCACCCTCAAGGAGGCGCAATGGCATGAATGCGAGGTGGGCTTTCTGCGCTTCTACCCCCAGCTGATGAGCCACAGCGTGCAGCAGCTGGCCCACTATCGCGAGACCGGCGGCCACGCCGGCTTGCGACCATAAAAAAGGCTCTGTCCCAGTTATGTGTTGAAAGGCTAACCTTGAAGTAGGTCATCACCTTGAGGGCCTCCATCATGGATACCCAAGCCTTTCAACAGCTACTGTCCCTCTTCCCATTGCTCACTTTGCGTCAGCGTCGTCTCGCGCAACATGAACTCACCACCCCTCACCCCATCACCTCGCTGGCAACTCAACTCCCCGCATGCCAATGTTGCCCTCACTGCCAGGCCGAGACCACACAGTTGGCTTCCTGGCGGGTCTCGCGGGCTGCGCCGTTATCGCTGCAAGCAGTGTCTGCGCACCAGTTCCGTTCTCACCAACACGCCTCTCGCCCGACTTCGCAAGCCACAATGCTGGGAAGACTATGCACAGGCCCTTATCGACGGTCTGACTGTCCGGCAGGCGGCGATGCACTGCGGGGTCGGTAAAAACACCGCCTTTTTGTGGCGCCACCGTTTCCTGAAGGCCATGGCTAGCCACCAGGCAGTACGGGAGGAGGGTATCGTCGAGATTGATGAGACCTTCTTCTTGGAATCTTTCAAAGGCCAGTGCGGATTACCCCGCCCGGCCCGCCATCGTGGCGGCAAAGGCTGTACCCGAGGCACAGGGCCGGATTACATCCCGGTGATGGTGGTGCAAGACCGAGCAGGTCACCTGGCTGACTTCCAGTTGGAGCAGCTGAATGCCAGGGCAGTGAAGACGGTGCTTGAGCCGCTTATCGCCCTGGATGCCGTCCTGTGCAGCGATGGCGCTGGGGTGTATGCCAGTTTCAGCAAGTCGCAGGGCATGACCCACCAAGTGGTGCACAACCGTGCGGGAGAGCGAGTGGTGGGGGCGTATCACATCCAGCATGTGAATGGTTACCACAGGCGATTGAAGGAATGGATGGAGCGGTTCCATGGGGTAGCGACCCACTACCTGAGGAATTATCTGGGTTGGCGAAGGATGTTGGAGCGGTATGGGCGGGAAGTGAATGTCTCACGTTGCTTGCATGAGGCGCTGGGGCGCCCCATGCAACACGTAATTGGGACATAGCCATAAAAAAGGCCCCGTATGGGGCCCTCTACCAACGCTTCATCAGGCCCCTGGCGTGGCTGGCAGGAAGGTGAACGCCTTGGCCGGCACAAACTTGTCCGCCGTTTCCCCCGCATAGAGCTGACGCTCGGTCAGCGGGAGTTTCTTGACCGGGGCGCCCGCACTCAAGTCCAGCTGGTCCATGCTCACCCAGAAGGTGTTGGGCAGATGGGTCAGCTCGAAGAAGTAGCGGCGATGCTGTTGATCCGACACGCTGCGCCACAGGGTGGTGGAGATGTTGGGTTGATCCGGAGTGCTGATCCCCATGGGCACCGAGACGTTACGCATCACGCTCATCACACCGGCCACGGCCTCATTGGCCTGATCCGTCTTGGGCAGGGTCTTGATATAAAAAGAGGCCCGGGCAAAACGATCCGCCGACCGGTTGGTGCCCGGCAGCATGGTGAGCCCGCCTATCTCCTCCCAGTACTCGTTGAGTGCCAGCTGCTTGTCGAACACGGGGGAGTTGGTCATCACCTGATAGCGGCGGTCGTGGTGGATCTGCAACTTGCCATCCACGTACTGGAAAATGGCCGAGTCGCCGCTGGCATCCGAGATGGAGAGGTGCAGCTGGCCCGGCTTGCCATCCGGCGTCAGGGTGGTTACCACATAAAACTCGTCCTTCGACAGGGCGGCGACCGCCTCGCTGACGGTGGCAAAATTGTCCAGCACATACTGGGCCCAGAGGGAGATGGAGAGCGTCTTGCGCGGATCCTTGTCACTCGGAGTCACATACTCGGACTCTGTCAGGTAGAGCAGGTTGGCCACCAGCCCCTTTTCGTTCATGCCATCGGCGGTACCCGCGTCAAACCCTGCGGCGACCAGGGAGCCATAGCGCGCGTTCCACGTCATGGAGTGCGGCCCGGCCGCCCCGCTCCGCTCGATGCCGCGCGGCAAGGCCCAGAGGTTGGTCGGCATGGCGGCGCGCCAGTCCATGGTGCGGCCGGTCACCACCAGACCGCCGTCGCCCTGATAAACGGCGCGGGTGCAGGCATCGGCCAGCGAGCTGACCGACAGGGCCATGGTCAAGGCCAACAGGGTTTTCTGGAGCAAGGGGCGGGATTGGCGTTTCATAGGGTGCATCACTCAAGGCTGGTGAAAAGGACAGGCTAACGGCTGCCGCTGTATGGGAGCTTAATGAGGATAGTCAGCCGCCCGCCCCCCTCCCACCTCGCGGCGGCCAAGATGTGATCAGGTCGACATAGTTGCTGCAAGATCAGCGAGATACAGCGGACATCTGCGTTGCCAGCAAGCCCTTGCCCCACCCGCTGTCACGTCAACCCCGGTCATGCCGGGGCTGCGCATCCATAAAAAAAACCGGACTCCAGGTCCGGTTTGCACAGGGCAGGCGCACTGACGCGGGCCTCAGTGGTCTTGCGCCGAAGGCTCACCCTTCTTCTTGCGAATGCTCAGGCCCAGCTCGCGGCCGCGCAGGCGGGCGTAATAGATGGTGCCGATGAAGGCGAGCACGGTGAACACCAGCTCCACCACCGCCAGCCAACGCTCCCCCTCATCCGTGGTGATCAGGGTCAGGGCGTGCAGGAAGTAGGGCATCAACACGAAGTTGCCCCAGGCGTGGGTGTAGGGGTTGCCCTGCACGATCCCCTTGAGCGGGAACAGCAGCGGCACCGTCCAGATCACCGGCAGCAGCCAGGGATTGAGGTCCGGGTGGGGCGAGAGCCACAGATGCCAGAGGATGACCCAGCCCAGCAGGCCAAAGAAGCCGACCAGGGTCAGCAGGCGGGCGAAGCGGGTGCTCACTTGAGGATCTCCAGCACCTGCTCGGGCGGACGGCCGATGCGGGCCTGACCGTTCTTGATCACGATGGGCCGCTCGATGAGCTTGGGATACTGGTGCATGGTGCGAATGAGGTCATCACCGCTCACTTCGCCAAGCCCCAGCTCCTTGTAGAGTTCTTCCTTGGTGCGCATCAGCTGACGCGGATCACTGAACCCCAGCTGGCTCAGCAGGGTGCGGATCTCTGCCTCGCTCGGGGCCTGCTCCAGATAGAGCACCACATCCGGGGCGATCCCGTGCTGTTCCAGCAAGGCCAGGGTTTCACGGCTCTTGGAGCAGCGCGGATTGTGGTAGATTTGGGTCTCGCTCATGATAACTCCCTGATTAATCGCAAGATGGGACAAGAAACGGCGCTATTGTAGGGGAAACTGATGGTCAGGGTAAGCGCGAGAGTGCAGGAATTGAAACGAATTTGTTGGCTGATTGTGGCCGGCCTGCTGACAGCCTGCAGCCCGGCTCCTCCGTTCACCGACAGCCAGAACCAGCCGGTGGCCCTGGCCGACTTTGCCGGCAAGCCGCTGTTGGTCAATTACTTCGCCCCCTGGTGTGCTCCCTGCCTGCGGGAGATACCGCTGCTGGAGGCACTGGCTCGGGAGGGACAGATCACCGTGGTGATGGTCAACTACGACCCGGCCACCCCGGCCGAGCTCGCCAAACTGGCCGGGCAGTACCACATCAAGGTGCCGCTGCTCATCGCCAGGCAGGAGGCGAGCCTCCCCTTCCCCCACCCCGCCGGGCTGCCCACCAGCTATCTGCTCGATGGCGAGGGCAAGCCCCAGCAGACCTTGGTGGGTGAGCTCAACTCATCGCGGATCGAGGCCCTCAGGGCATCCATCAAGCCAGTGGGCCACTGACGCCAAAGCCGCTGACGGCGCCAGCCGGCTGGCGTTCCCGCCATTCTCTTCGCCATCATAAAACGACAAGGGCGCACCGAGGTGCGCCCTTGTTGTGGGTGAGAGCCGCTGGCCCGTCAGCCCTTGAGACTGTCGAGATCCTTCTTGGCCCGCTCCAGCTCGGTGATGCGCGCCTCCAGTCTGGCCAGGGTCAACTTGTCGTTGGTGGTACCGCGCGCCACGATCAGCTCGTCGATAGCCGCCTGGTAGTCACCGCGCAGGGAGAGCATCTCGGCCCGTGCCATGTGCAGATCGGTCATCCTGCCCGCCTTGCGATAGGCATCGGAGAGCAGGCTCCAGGCCAGGTTGTTCTCTTCGTGCTCGCGGGCATAGGGGTCGAGAATGGCGATGGACTTCTTGTAGTTGCCCCCTTCCAGATAGGCGTTGCCAAGGTTCACCACCACCACCTCGTTGTCCGGCATGCGGGTGCGGAACTTCTCGAGCCGGGCGATGGCCTGGGCGCTGCGCCCCTTGGCCAAGTCGATGTCGGTGAGGGCATCCACCACGAACAGATCTTCGGGATGACGAGTCGCCAGCTCCTGCATCAGGGCGTCGGCCTCATCGGTGCGCTTGAGCTGCAGCAGCGCCAGCGCCTTGCCGTAGGTGGCCGCATCCTTGAGCGGGTAGTCCCCCTTCTGCAGGCGGTTGTCAAAATAGGTGAGCAGGGCCTGTGGACTTTCGGTGCCAAAACGCACCTGGATGCGCACCTTGGCCAGCCAGAAGTCGAGGCTCGGCGGCAGATCCCGGCGGCCATAGCTGCCCGCCCGGGCACGCGCCTCGCTGATCCGGGTCTCCGGCAGCGGGTGCGTTAGCAGCATCTCAGGCGGCTTGCTGGCATAGCGATACTCGGCCGCCAGCTTCTGGAAGAAGTTGGCCATGCCCATAGGATCGAAGCCGGCGTCGTAGAGGGTCTTCATGCCGATCCGGTCCGCTTCGTATTCGTTGTCGCGGGTGTAGTTGATGGCCGACTGCATGGAGAGACCGAGCGTGGTCTGCAGCGCGGCGATGCCCGCGGTGGGGTTGATCACCGCCAGCGCGATGGACCCCACCAGCCCGGCCAGGGTCATGGCGGAGCTGCTCGCCTGCGCTTCCATGTAGCGGGCGATGTGGCGCTGGGTCACGTGGGTGATTTCGTGCGCCAGTACCGAGGCGAGTTCGCTCTCGCTGTCGGCATAGAGAAACAGGCCGGTGTGCACCTTGACCCGCCCGCCGAGGAAGGCGGCCGCGTTGATGCTGGGGTCGTTGATGAGAAAGAAGGTGAACGGGAAACGCACGCCATCGGCGTTGGAAAGCAGCCGCTGGCCCAGATCGTCGATGTACTGGCTCAAGACGGGATCATCGATGATCGGCAAGCCGGCCCGGGCAAAGCGCATGAAGGCGTTGCCGTAGCGCACCTCCTGCTCGATGGGCAGGGCGGCCACCCCGGCGGTGCCGATGTCGGGAAGCTGGTTGTTGGCCTGGGCATGGAAAGTGGCACCCATCAGGGAAGCCAGCAGGGGGAGCGATGCCATCAGGGGGGAAAAGCGTGCCACGTTATCTCTATCTCCAATCAGACCCTACCGGGACACCGGCAGAATACCCTTGCCCATCAAGGGCTACAAGCGTTGTTTCGCGCTCTCATCACGGCCATAATAGCCGCCTCACGCGCGATGGAGCCTCCATGGAATACCTCGACCTGACCCCCTGGCGCTGCCCCGAGCCGCTGATCCGGCTCAAGCTCTGGCTGCGTCAGGCCAACGCCGGTCAATCCCTGTCCATCCGGCTGGCCGATGCCGGCTCCCGGCAGGACATTCCCGCCTATCTGCAACGCCAGGGTCATGCCTTCACGTTGCAGGAGGCGCCAGACAATACCCTCTCTTTGCAGTTGGTGGTCGGGGCCAAGCACCACGGCAAGCCCCAGTAACCTAAGGATGTCGCCATGTTAGAAGTCATCAAGCGCTGGTATCAGACCCGTTTCTCCGATCCCGATGCCGTCACCCTGTTCCTGCTGCTGGTGGCCTGTTTCGCCGTGCTCTGGCTGTTCGGTGATCTCTTGGCGCCGCTCTTGGTGGCGCTGGTGATGGCCTACCTGCTGGAGTGGCCGGTGAGCCGGCTGCAACGGGCCGGGCTCTCGCGCACCCTGGCCACCAGTCTCATCCTGCTGCTGTTCATCGCCCTCACCGCCATGGCGTTCCTCGGGCTCATCCCGACCCTGGCGAGCCAGGGGCTGAACCTCGCCAAGGAGTCGCCGGCCATGCTCTCCCATGCCCAGGACTATGTGCGTACCCTGCCGGAGCAGTACCCCGAGCTCATCAACGTCACCCTGGTGGAGACCATCATCGACAACATCCGCCAGCGCATCCTGACCGGGGGCGAGCAGCTGGTGAGCGCCTCCCTCAGCTCCCTCATCAACGTGGTGGCCATCCTCATCTACGCCATCCTGGTGCCGCTGATGGTGTTCTTCATGCTCAAGGACAAGCAGATCCTGATGGGCGGACTGCGCCGCTTCCTGCCGCGCAACCGCACCCTGGTCAACCGGGTCTGGGTGGAGATGAACGAGCAGATCCTCAACTACATCCGCGGCAAGGTCATCGAGATCCTGATCGTCGGGGTGATCAGCTATGTGGCCTTCGCCATGCTGGGGCTGCGCTACTCGGTACTGTTGGCGGTGGCGGTCGGCTTCTCGGTGCTGATCCCCTACATAGGCGCCGCGGCGGTGACGGTACCGGTGGCCATGGTGGCCCTGTTCCAGTGGGGACTGACGCCGGAGTTCACCTGGCTGATGGTGGTCTACACCGTTATTCAGGTGCTCACCGGCAACGTGCTGGAGCCCATCCTCTTCTCCGAGGCGCTCAACCTCCATCCGGTGGCCATCATCATCGCCGTGCTGGTATTCGGCGGCCTGTGGGGATTCTGGGGGGTCTTCTTCGCCATTCCCCTCGCCACCCTGGTCAAGGCGGTGCTCAACGCCTGGCCCAAGCGCGAAGAGCTGCCCGCCTCGACCAAATAGTGCGATAGTCGTCCCATCATCAGTGACAACGGAGTGTCCATGCGCGTGTTGCAATCCATCAAACGGGCAGGGCTGGCGGCCCTGCTCCTCACCGTCCTGCCAGCTCGGGCCGACATCGACCTCGGCTCGCTGGATCTGCTCTCCAGTGCCAACCCCAGCAGTCCGGTGCCGCGGGGGCTGGTGGGCGGCGCCGTCCTCCTAGGCGGGCAGGCCCGCTATCAGGCGCAGGACAACACCCTCTACCCCATCCCGGGCTTTCTCTATTTCGGCGAGCAATTCATGTACCTGGGAGACCGCGCCCGCTACTACCTGCACAAGGATGAGCGCGTCGCCCTCTACGGTTATGGCCGGGTACGCTTTGGCAACCTGGATCCCGCCGATGAACCGGCGTTTACCGGCATGGACGAGCGCAAGGGGCAGCTGGAAGGCGGGATCGGTGGCAACATCATCACTCCCTATGCCCTGCTGACCGTGCGGGCCAACAGCGACATCACCGGCCGCAGCAAGGGTCAGGAGCTACTGCTGTGGGCCGACTTCCCCATCCAGCGCGACAACCTGCTGATCATGCCGGGGATGGGGGTGATGCTGCGCAGCGACAAGATGGCCAACTACTACTTCGGCGGCATCTCCGAAAGCGAGGCCACCGCCCAGCGCCCGGCCTGGGATACGGGGCCAACCCTCTCCCCCATGGCGGCGCTCATCACCAGCTATCGCTTCAGCCCCAACTGGATTGGCATGTTTGCCATGAACTACGAATTGTATGATCGGGATATTAAAAACAGCCCCATCGTCCAGCACGATGGCGAACTCTATGCAGGATTTGCCCTCGGCTATATCTGGTAACTGTGATTCGCCGTGAGATACGAACAAACAAAAGGGAGCCCTCGGCTCCCTTTTTCACGATCATCGTCAGGCTGATAGTGCAGCCTGCTCAGGCTGCCAATTCAGGCTTACAGCGCAGCCAGAAACGCGCCCAGCTGATCATTGACGAAGGCGGGGTTCTCCAGCGAGGCGATGTGGCCGGCCGCCGGGACCTCCTTGAACGGGCAACCCAGCACCTCGGCCATCAGATAGCCTTCCAGCACCGGCCGCGCCTTGTCCTGACTGCCGGTCATCACCAGCGCAGGCACGCTGATCGCTTCCAGCCACTCGATGCGATCCTCGCGGGTCACGAAGCTGCGACCCACCGCCACCATGGCGGCCACCTTGTCGGCCGGCCAGGCGGCGAGACGCGCCTTGAAACCGCTCATCAGGTCGGCATCCGGCTGGTCGGCAAAGAACAGCGGCGCCACCTGCTCGACGATGGGGGCCGGGATGGTACCAAGCTGCTCGATCATCGCCAGCATGCCGAGGTAGCGCTCGCAGGTGATCTGCGGCTCGAGGCCGACAAAGCTGTCCATCAGCACCAGGCCCTTGAGGCGTGCGGGAGCCATGCGTGCCAGCTCGACGCCCCACATGCCGCCGATGGAGAGACCCACCAGCACGAACTCATCGATGCCGAGCGCATCGAGCAACGCCAGATGATCGCGGGCCAGGGTTGCCAGGGTGCAGGCCCCCTCGGGCAGCGCGTCGGAATCGCCGTGGCCCCACAGTTCGGGCACGATGCAGCGATACTGCCCCTTGAGGGCCTCGATTTGCGGCGCCCACATGGCGCTGTCCCACAGGTAGCTGTGGCCAAACAACAGTACCGGGCCCTGCCCCTCGTCCAGATAGGCCATTTGGCGGCCCGCGATCTCCATAAATTGCTTCATGTTTTCTCCTGTTTCTGGTGCCGACTATTGACGGGGCGGCAGTGTAGCACGACCCTCTTGGCAGTGACGCCTGCCTGGTGCAATCTGGAAAAGTGTCAATAAGGAGAAGAGCATGCCGAAGGACAAGAGCAAGAAACGCCCGCGCCTGGACAAGAAGACCTACGAGCATCACCTGGCCCATCTGCAGGAGGAGCTGGTCAAGCTGCAGGAGTGGGTCAAGCAGGAGGGGCTGAAAGTAGTGGTGCTGTTCGAGGGCCGCGACGCCGCCGGCAAGGGGGGCGTCATCAAGGCGATCACCGAACCCCTCAACCCCCGGGTCTGCCGGGTCACGGCGCTGCCCGCCCCCTCGGACCGCGAGCGCTCCCAGTGGTACTTTCAGCGCTACGTGGCGCACCTGCCCGCCGCCGGCGAGATGGTGCTGTTCGACCGCTCCTGGTACAACCGGGCCGGGGTCGAGCGAGTGATGGGCTTTTGCAGCGACAACGAGTATCGCGAGTTTCTGCGGGCCTGCCCCGAGTTCGAGCGGATGCTGATCCGCGCCGGCATCACGGTGATCAAATACTGGTTCTCGGTCAGCGACGAGGAGCAGGAAAAACGGTTCAAGGAGCGGATCAACACCCCCATCAAGCGCTGGAAGTTCAGCCCGATGGACCTGCAGTCCCGCTCGCGCTGGGTGGAGTACTCCCGCGCCAAGGACGACATGTTCACCTACACCGACACCGAGGATTGTCCCTGGTTCGTGGTGGAGGCGGACGACAAGCGCCGCGCCCGCCTCAACTGCATCTCCCACCTGCTGGGCAAGGTGCCCTATGAGGCGATCCACTACGAGCCCATCACCCTGCCCCCCATCAACACCGAGGGGTATGAGCGCCCACCGCTGGCCAACCAGCACTTCGTGCCCGACATTACCGCCGCACTCGAAGGTTGAGCCCTGCCACCTTGCCTGCCGTTCTCGCCAAACGGCAGGCAATAAAAAGCCGGTCTTGCGACCGGCAAAAAGGCATTGAATCTAAAGAAAGGAAAACCTCGGCAGCCGCCCCTGATCAGGTGCGGATGTATTTGGCCGTGCGCGGGAAGGCTTGCTCCTTGGCATCGAACAGGTAGCAGGCTTCGGCCGGAATGCCGACGCTGTACTGCTGGCCTGTGGCCACGTCCACGTCGGAGCTGGCCTTGACGGTGAAGTCGTGCCCTGCCACGTCCATGTAGACGAAGGATTCGGCCCCCAGGTGTTCAGCCACCTGCACCACCCCGCTCACCTTGCTGTCGGCATGGGGGTGATCCAGCGGCACCAGGTGCTCGGGACGAATGCCCAGCTCCACCTTGTCGCCGACCGCGCCGCTGCGGGCATCGACCCGGGCACGCACGGTATCGCCGGTGGTCAGCTTGACCACGCACTCCTGCTCGCCAATCTCCACCAGCTCGCCGGCCAGGAAGTTCATCTTGGGAGAGCCGATGAAACCGGCCACGAACTTGTTGTCCGGGTTGTGGTAGAGCTCGAGCGGGGTACCGAACTGCTCCAGGTTGGTGGTCGCCTCGCCCTTGAGCGGGCTCAGCACCACGATGCGGTTGGCCAGCGTCATCGCCTCCACCTGGTCGTGGGTCACGTAGATGATGGTGGAGTTGAGCTCCTTGTGCAGCTTGGCAATCTCGATGCGCATCTTGACCCGCAGCGCGGCATCCAGGTTGGAGAGGGGTTCGTCAAACAGGAACACCTGCGGCTGCTGGACGATGGAGCGGCCGATGGCGACCCGCTGGCGCTGACCGCCGGAGAGTGCCTTGGGCTTGCGGTCCAGCAGCGGCTCGAGACCCAGGATCTCGGCGGCACGCATCACCCGCTTGTGGATGTTCTCCTTGTCCATCTTCTTGAGCTTGAGGCCGAAGGCCATGTTCTCGTAGATGTTCATGTGCGGATAGAGGGCGTAGGACTGGAACACCATGCCCACGTTGCGCTCTACCGGCGGCACGTCGTTCATGTAACGACCACCGATGGTCAGCTCGCCGCTGGTGATGTCTTCCAGACCCGCGATCATCCGCAGCAAGGTGGACTTGCCGCAACCGGACGGACCGACGAAGACGATGAACTCCCCTTCCTTGATGGCCAGGTTGATATTGCGCAGGGTGTCCTTGTGAACAGCCGGGTCGTAATTTTTGCGAACGTTGTTGAGTACTACTTCAGCCATGTCGAGCTCCGCTCTTGAATCTTTGCAAATCGTGATGGCGGGGGGAGTCGGCTCCCCCGGCCATGAACCTTAACCTTTCACGCCGCCGGCAGTGAGACCACCTACCAACCAGCGCTGTGCGAGCAGGAACACCACTGTGATGGGGAAGCCCGACAGCACGGCCGCCGCGGCAAAGTCGCCCCACAGGTAGTTCTGCGGATAGAGGTACTGCTGAGCCCCGACCGCCAGGGTCAGATTGTTCACATCCTGCAGCAGGATGGAGGCCATGGGCACCTCGGTAATGGAACCGATGAAGGCCAGGATGAACACCACCGCCAGGATGGGCACCGACAGGGGCAACAGGATCAGGCGGAATGCCTGCCACGGGGTGGCACCGTCGATGGCCGCCGCCTCCTCCAGAGAGGAGTCGATGGTCTCGAAGTAGCCCTTGATGGTCCAGACATGCAGGGCGATGCCGCCCATGTAGGCCAGGATCAGGCCGCCGTGGGTGTTGAGACCCAACCAGGGGATGTAGTCACCAATCTTGTTGAACAGCGCATAGATGGCCACCAGTGCCAGCACCGCCGGGAACATCTGGAAAATCAGCATGCCCTGCAGGATGGTGGACTTGCCACGAAAACGCAGGCGGGCGAAGGCATAGGCACAGGTGGTGGAGAGCACCACGATCATCAGGGCGGTGATGCCCGCGATCTTGATGGAGTTCCACAACCAGGTCAGCACCGGGAACGGCGGCGGCGTGATGCTGCCATCGGCGTTGGTGATGGACATGCCCAGCGCCAGCTTCCAGTGATCCAGGGTCGGGTTGGAGGGGATGATCTCCCCTACCGCGAAGTTGCCGTTTCTAAACGAGATGGCGATGACCATGATCAGCGGGAAGATGATCAGTGCCAGGAAGCCCCACATCACCAGGTGGGTTGCCCACACCCGGTATTTGACTGATTTGGGTTGTACGATTGCCATGTTGAAGCCTCCTTACAGTTGCTTGTCGGCTTTGGACAATTTCAGGTTGAGCAAGGCCAGCGCACCTACGATGAGGAAGATGGCGGTGGCGATGGCACTGGCCAGACCGTAGTCCTGACCACCCGAGCCCTGGAACGCGATCCGGTAGGTGTAGCTCACCAGCAAGTCGGTGGTACCGGCCGGGGTGCTGGCGCCTATGATGTCCGGCGCGCCGTTGGTCAACAACTGGATGAGCACGAAGTTGTTGAAGTTGAACGCGAACGAGGCAATCAACAGCGGCGTCAGCGGCTTCATCAAGAGCGGCACTGTGATCTTGAAGAAGTTCTGCACCGGACCGGCACCGTCCATGGCGGACGCTTCATAGAGATCTTCCGGAATGGCTTTGAGCAGCCCCATGCAGAGGATCATCATGTAGGGGTAGCCAAGCCAGGTGTTGACGATGAGGATCATCACCTTGGCCAGGAAGGGGTTGGTATACCAGTCCGGCTTGATGCCGAACGCCGCTTCCAGGAACAGGTTGATCTCACCGAAGTTCTGGTTGAACAAGCCCTTGAACACCAGGATGGAGATGAACGCCGGGATGGCATAGGGCAGGATCAGCATGACCCGGTAGAAGCCGCGCCCCTTGAGGGACTCCCACTGCACCAGACAGGCCAGCACCATGCCGATGGCCAGGGTGAAGCCCACCGAACAGGCGGAGAAGATCACGGTCCAGATGAAGATCTGCAGGAACGGTGCCTGGATACCCGGATCGGTGACGATGCGGGCGAAGTTCTTCCAGCCCACGCTCACCACGAAGCCTGGCGCCACGCTCTTGCCGACAAACTGGCCCTGCTCGTCGATGTATTGATAGAAGCCGGTGTCGCCGTTGGGCAGCATCAGCTCGCCGCTCTGGTTGTCACGCAGCAGGTTGCTGTCTTTGATCACCACCCCGGACTTGAGCACGGCACCGTCCAGCAGACGGGTGTACTGCTGCTTCTGGGCGGCGAACTTGCGCAGGCTGCTCAAGGTCAGGTGGGTTCCGCCATCCGGCAGCACCAGATCGAGTGCGCTCAGGTGGGTGCGATGGTCGACGATGGCCCGGATGGGAGCCACCTTGTCCACGGCCTCCCCTGCCAGGTGTTGCAGCTGAACAACCTGCACCGGTTCATGGACTCTGCCCTCGCGGACAGCCAGTTCACGGGCCTTGTTGCTCATCAGGGTAACGGGTTGACTGATAAAGGATTGGTCGTCCTGTTTCAGCAGCAGCTGAAACTGATTGTTCTCACCACCCAAGAGGGTGAAATCGAATTCACCGCCCGCCACCTTGTAGGTTTTTTTCAGATGGTAATCCCGCGCCTGCTCGATGGAGAGCAGGTTGGATCCCGAATAGTTGGTGAAGGCGATGCCGATCGTGTAGGCAAGAGGGAAGATGATAAAAACAACCATGCCGGCCACACCGGGGAAGATATAGCGGTGGGCATAGGTCTTCTTGTTCATGAAGACATACAGACCGACGGAGACCACCACCAGATCCAGCAGAGCGAATACCCACTCACCGCTGGCGTACATCATCACGGCTGCATAACCGTTGAGGATGGCTACCAGAGCAGCAATGGTCCACTTAAGCCAGGTGTGCTTATCCTTCGGACCGGCATAGGATTCAATAGAAGGTACTACTTCCATGCCAATTAACCTTTATAACGCCAAGAGAGATTTGAGAGAGTGGGAGGCCGTTGCGGCCTCCCGGGTAGTGCGTGCTTACTGAACGATACGCTTGGCAGCGGTATCCAAGGCTTCGTCAACGCTCTGACGGCCGGAGGTTACGTTCTTGAGGGCAGTTTCGAAGGAGGACCAGAAACGGCTCATCTCAGGCACGGACGGCATCGGCTCGCCATTCTGGGCGTTTTGCATGGTTGCCTTGATGTGCGGGTCGGATTCCAGGGTCTTCTGGAAGGACTTCAGCGCCACGGCGCCCAGCGGCTTGTCGGCGTTGACCGGTGCCAGACCGGCGTCGGTCAGCAGGTAGTTTTCCAGGAACTCGATGGCCAGATCCTTGTTCGGGCTGGCGGCGTTGATGGTGGCACCCAGCACGCCGACGAAGGCCTTGGCCGGTTTACCCTTCAGGGTCGGCAGCGGCGCTACGCCGTACTTGATGCCGCTCTTGTCCAGGTTGCTCCAGGCCCAGGGACCGTTGATCATCATGGCCACTTCGCCCTTGTTGAACTTGGCGTCCATCACACCGTAGTCGATGCCTTTTTCCAGGTGACCGGACTTGATCATCTCGGAGATGTAGCCGACACCGGCCTTGGCACCCGCGTTGGCCACGCCGGTATCTTTCACGTCATAACCGGTAGCGGTTTTCTTGAAGGCATAACCACCGTTGGCAGCCACCAGCGGGTAGCTGAAATAGGGGGTGTCATAGGCCCACATGATGGCGCGCTTGCCGTTCTTCTTCAGAGTCTCGTCAATTTTGGCGATCTCTTCGAAGGTCTTCGGCGGCTCCGGCAGCAGATCCTTGTTGTAAATCAGGCTGACCGCTTCCACGGCAACCGGGTAGCCGTAGGTCTTGCCATCGACGGTCATGGCATCCCAGGCGAACTGTTCAAACTTGGCTTTGGTGGCTGCATTCGGGGTCACGGGGACCAGCAGACCGGCCTTGACCCACTCACCGTAACGGTCGTGAGCCCAGAAGAAGATGTCCGGGCCGTTGCCGGTGGCAGCGGCTTGCTGGAATTTCACTTCCACCTGATCAGGGTGCGCAACCGTCACCTTGATGCCGGTTTCGGCTTCAAACTTCTTACCTACTTCGGCCAGACCATTGTATCCCTTGTCACCGTTAATCCAGATGGTCAGTTGACCTTCGTCAATGGCGGCAGTGGCAGAGCAAGCCACGCCCAGAGTAGCCAGACCGATCAGGGATGACAGCAATTTCTTTTTCATGAGCCTTTCCTTGTATTAGTTCCGCGCTGTAAGAGCATTGTGTGCGAGATGAATATTATCCCAAGCCGTTACCGCCTCACATGACGCAACTCGCATTTTTGAAACGCAATTACGTATTTTCTTCCAGAAAGTTCTGAAAACATTTTCTTATTTCAGGGGGTTATCGCCATTTATTGGCATATTTATCGCCAAATTAAGAAATTAAATTACCAAAGAGAAATAAAAAAACACGAGTGAAAGGGTTTTCACCTCACTGAAAACCCTTTCACGGGGATTATTCTGTTTAATTTGTTAACAAAGCACCGAGTTGGTTTCGCTGCTGCCTACCCCGTTAAATAAAAAGACACCGCAGCGAAGTGCGGTGTCTTTTTGCCAAAACTGGAAAGCAGATCACATTACGACTGGCGCAGCAGCTGATCCTTGAGGTTGGGCGGGACCCCCTTGATAGTCAGGGTATCGGTCTGGGGATCGTAGAACACCCGGCTGTTGAGCAGCTTCTGCTCGAAGCTCAAAGTCAGCCCGCCACCGGAGCCGACGAACTTGGTCAAGCCGCGCAGGGTCGAACGATCGGCCGGGAAGCGATCTTCCAGCTCGTACTCCTGACCGATGAAGCTGTAAAAATCGAGATCTCCATCGCCCGGCAATTCCGCCGACAGTTCCTTGATTTCGATCTCTTCACCGGCGCTGGCCTGCTCGGTGCAATATTTGAAGACCTGTTTCTTGTAGTCGTTGCGCTCGGCCGGCTCGAGCTGACGGCTGTCGCAATAATCGTCCACCGCCTGCAGCAGCCCCTTATTCTGGATCTTGGCATCCATCCCCTCGCGGGCACCCAGCAGATCCATGAAAAAGTCACCCAGCTTGCGGCCGACCCGACCCTTGCTGAAGGTGATATAACGGCGTGAATCCGGCTGGGTTTTCCATTCGGTCAGATCGATGCGGGCCACCAGGTTCAATTTGCCGATATCCAGATACTGGATGTGACGCAGCTCCAGCGCCTCGCTGACGGTGACGCTCTCCTTGCCCTCCAGCAGGGCGATCATCAGATAATCCACCCCCACGTAGTTGTATTTGGCAAACAGCAGCACCCCCTGCTCGTCGAGGGCGTGCTCCACCAGCTGCTTGACCAGCAGCTGGGTCATCTCGACCGAGAAGGGGACGAAGTCGGTCTGTTCGCCGAGCAGCCGTTCGAGGGCGATGCGAAAGAGCGGAGAAGGCTGTTTGGGGGCGTTCTCACCCTCCGCCAGCTCGGCGACGGCGGCCTCGGGGTCGGCAAAGAAGCCGAAGCCCTTGCCCCCCTTGCCGTTGTAAATGCGATGCAGCTCCGCCATCAGCCCCTGTACCGCCTCATCGGCAGGCAGGAGCTGGCTGCGGGTGTCGGCGTGAGGTTGACCATCGCCGCCCTGGCGCAGGGAGTGAAGAATGATCTTGTCGATATCGAGACTCATGTCACAAAGCCATAGTGTTAGCCGAAAGGGTGAAGTATTATAAGGCGCTTTGAACCGAGATGAACCCAAGATTATGCCCATCGTATCAAAGTACAATAACGAGCAGTTTGACGCCCTGATGAACGACCTGATCACCGCCCTGGAGAAGCACAAGGCGCCGGTGGATCTGAGTCTGATGGTGCTCGGCAACCTGACCACCAATATCATCAATGGCATGGCCCCGGCCCAGCGTCAGGCGATCACCGAAAAATACATCCAGGCGCTCACCGCCTCGGTGGATCATCGCCACGATGCTCACTGAGTCTCTTCGCATTCTTTGATGTTTTTCAAGCAGATGGATCACTATGGTCGAAACCGGCAACCCCTATCGTGATAATGTTTCTCGCCTGATCACCTGGGGGCATTGGTTCTCCTTCTTCAACATCATTCTGGCCATGCTGATTGCCACCCGCTACCTGGGGGCGATCAGCTGGCCGTCGACCACGCTCGGCGTGACCTATCTCATCATCAGCTGGATCGGTCACTTCTCGTTTCTGAGCTTTGTCACCTATCTGTTGACGATCTTCCCCCTGAGTTTCGTGCTGCCCAAAGAGAAGCCGCTGCGCTTCATCTCGGCCATCATCGCCACCCTGGCGCTGGTGCTGCTGCTCATCGACACCCAGGTGTTCCAGCTGTTCAAATTCCACCTCAACGGCCAGGTGTGGCAGTTGCTGCTGGATCAGGCCCAGACCGAGGAGGGCTCGATCTGGAGCATCATCTTCGTGGCGGTGCCCACCATCTTCCTGGTGCAGCTGCTGCTGTCGGCCTATGTCTGGCGCAAGATCAACAAGCGCAAGCGCCGTCAGTACGGCAATCAGGTGGGGCTGGCCCTGCTGGTCTGCTTCATCCTGACCCACGTGGTCAACAGCTGGGCCGATGCCACCCTGTATCAGCCCATCACCATGCAGCGCGCCAACTTCCCGCTCTCCTACCCGATGACCGCCAAGAGCTTCCTCGCCAAGCACGGCTGGCTGGATCTGGATCAGTACGAGAAAAAGGCCGAATCACAGGATGGTGACAATGCGAGCCGCTTGCGCTACCCGCTGCGCCCGCTCAGCGTCAACGCTCCGCTGACCCACAAGAACCTGCTGATCGTGGTGGTCGACTCCCTGCGGGCCGACATGCTCAACAATATCAACATGCCCAATCTGCAGCGTTATGCGGATCAGCACCTCAACTTTGCCAACCACATGAGCGGCGGCAACGACGATGTGATGGGGATGTTCAGCCTGTTCTACGGCCTGCCGGGTCACTACTACGACGACATTCGCAACGACAAGACACCGCCGGTGCTGTTCGACGAGATGCTGCGCCAGGACTACCAGTTCGGCCTGTTCGGCGCGCTGGAAGATGCCCAGAAGTACCGCCAGAGCATTCTCTCCGGCCTGCGCAAGCAGGTGTTCGTCTCCGAGCAGACCGACGACACCCAGCTCATCGGCGACTGGCAGCAGTGGCTTGCCAAGCGCTCGCCGGACCGCCCCTGGTTCTCGCTGGTCTATCTGTCGAGCCCGGGTGACTACCAGCTGCCGGCCAACGTGAAGGGGCCCTTCCAGCCGGAGCTCACCAAGTTCAACCCGGCCACCGCCTATCAGGCCGAGAATCTGGTGAAGCTGGAGAACCGCTACAAGAACGCGGTCTTCTATACCGACCAGTTGCTGGAACAGATGCTGGCCCAGCTGCAACAGCAGGGGCTTGGCGAGCAGACCATCGTCGTGGTCACAGCCAACCATGGTCAGGAGTTCAACGAAACCCAGAACAACAGCTGGGGCTATGGCACCAACTACTCGCCCTATCAGGTGCAAGTGCCGTTCGTGCTGGCCTGGCCCGGCAACGATACCCTGCCGACGAGCCCGGTGAGCAGCCACCTGGATCTGGTACCGACCCTGATGCAGAGCATGCTGGGGGTGCGCAATGCGCCACGGGACTACAGCATCGGCCGCAACCTGTTCGACACCAGCCCGCGCAACTGGCTGCTGGCGGGGGATCAGCGCGACTTTGCCATCTATCAGGGCAACACCATCACCCACTTCAACAAGCAGGGTGACTTCGAGCTGCTGGAGCGAAACAGCTACCGTCCCATCAAGCACGGCACCCCCGACATGGGCGTCATGATCCAGGTGATGAACGAGCTGAACCGCTTCTATCGCGCCCCCTGATAGCCGCCTCATGCCCCTTGAAAACCCGCTCCTGCAGCGGGTTTTTTATTGCCGATATCACCTTGGCATGAACTGCAGCCCCCTCAGCCAACACCTTGCCCCCCTACCCCGTTTCATCCCCTGCCTGCCCGCCCAGCGCCCTGCAGGCGCAAACGTTGGCCCGCATCGCTACTGATGCCCTCATCAAAAAATGCAGTCTGATCAGGATCATAAAAACAAAATGATAATGATTATCAATCGTTGATCTGGCTGGACCTCTCTGCAATAATCCGCGGCCTTCAGGCTCAAATAATAATTATTCTCAACATGAAAACACTGCTTCACTACTGGCCCATGCTGCTGTCCGGTACAGCACTGGCCGCCGGCGATCCCGCCGGCATAGACACCTCCGGCACCACCCCGCCCAAGGCGCGCGAGACCATAGTGGTCAAGGGTCAGCGGGTCGAACAGAAACTGTCCGACATCTCCGGCTCCATCACCGTCATCACCGAAGAGGATCTGGAACGCCAGATAGCCACCGAGCTCACCGACGTGTTCAAGAACGAACCCGGCGTCTCGGTGACCGGCTCGGCGGGCCGGCCGCAAAACATCAGCATCCGCGGCATCGGTGGCAACCGGGTGCTGATCATCAAGGATGGGGTCCGGGTCAGCGACGGCTTCGGCGCCGACGACCTCAACGACAAGGTGGGCCGTTTCAGCTTCGATCTCGATGACGTCAAGCAGATCGAGGTGGCCAAGGGAGCCGGCTCCGCCCTGCACGGCTCGGACGCCATCGGCGGCACCGTGGTCATCACCACCAAGCAGCCGGAAGATTACCTGCAGGGGCAGGATGCCTACCTCAGCAGCAAGGTGCTGCACGACGGCAGCAGCGACAAGCAGAAACTGAGCGCCACCGGCGCGGCCCGCTGGGGCGAGAGCGCCCACCTGCTGCGCCTCTCCGGCTGGCAGGGACACGAGACCGCCAACTACGACCAGAGCCGCATCCCGGCGGATCTCGATGGCCTGAGCGCCTCCACCAGCTCCAGCCTGACCCTCAATGAACAGCATCTGCTGCGCCTCGAGCTCGACTACTTCGAAGACAATGCCAAGCGGGATCAGGGGCCGCGCGAAATTCCCCAGCCCGACGGCAAGTGGCAGGTGCGCCAGTATCGCGAGAACGGTACCCAACGTTCCCAGGGCGGCAAGCTGAGCTGGGAGGCGCAGGATCTCGGCCACCCGCTGGCCGACCGTTTTACCTGGAACCTGCACGGCAACTACGCCAAAAACACCGCCAACAAGCGCAGCCTGCTGCAAAATGACGAGCTGAGCGGCTACCCCCGCTATCGCAGCGAGCGGGAGCTGGCCACCTTCACCGAACAGCTGATCGGCAGCGAGCTGGATATCCGCCGTGATCTGGTCACCGGTGCCATCGCGCACAAGCTGAGCTACGGCATCGAGCTGGCGCGCACCCGGCACGAGCGACCGGTGGAGAAGCTGATGCTGGAAGCCGGCATCCCCCAGCCCACCCAGTCCGCTCCCTTCAGCAGCGCCCGCACCGATCGGGCCGGCATCTGGCTGGGTGACGTGGCGACCCTGGGCCAGTGGCAGTTCACCCCGACCCTGCGCATGGATCAGCAGTGGCTGAGCCCGCAGGACGGCCGGGGCGAGAGCAACCACAGCTGGCATATCTCGCCGAGCCTGGCCACCAGCTACCGCTTCAACGAGCAGTGGCGCAGTTGGCTGAGCTACGCCAACGGCTTCAGCGCCCCCTCCTACGACAAGGTGTACGGCAACATCCCCCACTACTTTGCCCTGCCGCCGTTCGAGATCATCGCCAACCCGGCCCTCAAGGAGGAGACCAGCCACAGCTTCGAGTGGGGGGTGAGCGGCGAAGGGGATGAGTGGAGCATCAAGCCGGCCCTCTTTTACAACCGCTACTACAACTTCGTCGACTGGCGTCAGGTGGGCTTTCGTCTGAGCGACGGGGTCATGCTGCGTCAATACCGCAACGTCGCCAAGTCTGAAACCTGGGGCGCCGAGATCGCCGCCAGCTACTGGCTGACCCAGCAGTGGGAGCTGGCCACCAAGCTGGGCTGGGTCGACGGCAAGACCAGCCAGGGCGAATCACCGCGCAACCTCACCCCGCTCGAGGGCAACACCCGCCTCAGCTATCAGGCCAACGACTGGAGCCTGGGGCTGCAGGCCGACTACGCCGCCGCCATGAGCCGGGTACCTAGCTGTGGCAACAGCCTGACCCAGCAGCAGGGCGAGTGCCTGAAAACCGCAGGCTGGCTCAGCTTCGCCCTGACCGCCGACTGGCAGATCACCGACGCCCTCAAGGCCAACCTCAAGCTCGACAACCTGCTCGACACCCGCTACACCCGCTATCAGGACGTCGCCGGGCAGGAAGCGGGCACGGATGCAGGCCTCTACACCCAGACGGGCCGCTCCCTGAGCGCCAGCCTGCGCTACACCTTCGTGGGGCTCTGATGCACGCACTCCTGATGCTGGCCAGCCTGCTGGCCAATCCGGCGCCCGCCCAGTCTGCCGCCCTTGCACCTGCCGATACCCAGAGCCAGGCCGTCGTCACCTCGGCGCCGATCGTGGCCCCGCTTATTCCTCACCGCCCGTTGCCGATGCCGGGGGAGCGGGCCCGGCTCGATCCCTATGGCGGCTGGCGCGACGACAGCCGTCAGGATCCCGCCCTGCTGGCCCTGCTGGGCGAGCAGAACCGCTGGACCGAGCAGCTGCTCGCCGCGCAGCGACCGCTGGAGCAGGCGCTGCAGGCCGAGTGGCAGGCACAAACGCGCGGCGAGTCCATGCCGCAAGAGTGGCTGCGCGAGGCGGGCAGCCAGTGGCGGATGGAAGCCGACGGCCGCCTGTGGCAGCGAGGCGGCGAGCAGGCTGAGCCCCGCCAACGGCTGGCGGCCCGCCAGCCGGCCAGCGGCTACTACGAGCTCGCCAGCTGGGCCCTGCACCCGAACGGGCGCTGGCTGGCCCTGGCCGAAGATCTGCAGGGCGATCGGGATTACCGCATCACCCTGCTCGATCTGGCCGACGGCAAGCCCCTGGCCACCCTGACCCACAGGGCCAGCGATCTGCTCTGGAGCCTGGATGGCAAGACCCTCTACACCATCGCCAACGAACCTCGCACCCTGCACCCCTGGCAGCTGTGGGCCTGGCGCGATGGCAAGGAGCAGCAGATCCACCAGGAGGCGGACCCTGCCTGGCTGCTGAGCCTCTATCACACCACGGATCGGCGCCACCTGCTGCTGCAGAGCAACAACCACGACAGCGCGGAGCAGTACCTGCTGGACGCGGGCACGCCGGCTCTGCTCAAGGCTCGTCAGGCTGGCCTCGAGTACTACCTGGATACCCAGGGGGAGCGGGTGCTGCTCAAGAGCAACCGGGACGGTGCCCTCGGCCTCTATCAGGTGGCCGACCTGAGCCAGGTGGCCAAGGGAGAGTGGCAACTGCTCTGGTCTGGCGAGCAGAGGAGCCTCGAGAAGTGGCGCCTGTTTGCCGACTACACGGTGCTGCAGTATCGCCATCACGGGGATGACTGGCTCGACGTGCTGGATGGCCGCGGCCGGCTCAGCCATCGCCTGCTGCTGACCGAGGGGGCCGGCACGGCCTGGATCCAGGGCGCCCACGACCCCGCCAGCGGGCAGCTCCTGATCCGCCGCCAGGGCATGGCCGAGCCGCCGCACCAGCGCCAGCTCGATCTCGCCAGCGGCCGCTGGCTGCCGGACCCCCGGGCCGCCCTCCCCTCCCCCTACCAGAGCGAGCGGCGCTGGGTGGTGGGCAAGGATGGCGTCAAGGTGCCGGTCTCCCTGGTGTGGCGCAAGGACATCCACACTCCCAAGGCACTGCTGCTCTACGGCTATGGTGCCTACGGTACCCCCATGCGCCCCTACTACCAGCCCCAGGTGCTGAGTCTGCTGGATCGCGGCTTCGTCTACGCAATCGCCCACGTGCGCGGCGGCGGCATGCTGGGGGATGCGTGGTATCTGGCCGGACGCGGTCGCCACAAGCAGCACAGCGTGGACGACTTCCTGACCGTGGCCGATGCGCTGGCCCGGGATCCCGCCATCGACCCCGCCCGGCTGTTCGCCATGGGCGGCAGCGCCGGCGGCCTGCTGGTGGCGGCGGCCCTCAACCAGGCGCCGACCCGCTTCGCCGGGGCCGTGTTGCAGGTGCCCTTCGTCGATCTCATCGGCACCATGAGCGATCCCGAACTGCCGCTCACCCGCCAGGAGTACGCCGAGTGGGGCAACCCGGCCATTGCCGCCGATTACGCCGCCATGCGCCGTCTGAGCCCTTACGACAACCTGCATGCGGCCCCCTACCCCCCCGTCTATGTGACGGCCGGGCTGCACGACAGTCAGGTGCCCTACTGGGAGCCACTCAAGTGGGTGGCCCGCCTGCGGGAACACAGCACGGGGCCGGGCCCCTATCTGCTCAGCACGGCCCTCGACGGCGGCCACCGCATAAGCCCGGGCAACGCGCGCCAGCAGGCGGCCCGCGAGTACGCCTTCCTGCTCACCCTGGCGGGCGCCCGCCGGTGATCCCTTTTCTCATTTTTGTGTTGGAGTAAACCATGAAACCCTCTTCCCTGGCCCTCTGGCTGGCGGCAACCCTGCTCTCCCAGCCGCTGCTGGCGGCCGAGCTGCAGTTTGTCGATGAACAACCGCTGACCACCACACCCAAGCAGTGGCTCGAACAGCGCCTGGGTGTGAGCCTGGCCCCCGACTACGAGCGGGCCAGTCTGCTCGGTCATCACTACAGCTTCCGCCAGCTGGTCAACGGCCTGCCGGTGGCCACCATCCAGGCCGCCGTCAGCGTCGATCAAACAGGCAAGCCCTGGCGCATCTATCACAACAGCCGGCCGCTGCAGAGCAGCGAACCCGGCTGTGACGCCGCTGGCACTCTGGATCCCTTGCTGGAGCAGCTGCGCGATGGCGGCAGCGACATCGACACCCTTGGTCCGGTCGAGGCCTGGTACTGGCGTGACGGCGACACCCTGGTGCCGGCCCTGCGCCAACGGGTACGCGAGCATCAGGCGGGCAACGCCAAGGCCAGCTATGTGCAGCTGTTCGCCAGCTGTGACGGCAGCCGCGAGCTCGGTCGCTGGATGGATGCGGCCACCACCCGGGCCAGCCGCGTCGCCGACGCCGGCGACACCCAGCTGGAGGCTCGGGTATTCGATCCGGATCCCCGTACCCAGCTGCGCGATGCCAGCCTGGTCTGGCACGAAGCCCTGCAACTGGCGGACGCCGCCTATCAGGACAAGGTGCCGTTGCCGGTCACCCTGGCGGGTGGACGCTATCTGCTGAGCGGCCCCCACGCCCGGGTGGTGGATGCCATGGAGCCGGACACCGCCCCCTTCAGCGCCGACAACCCGCAGGCGTTTCGTCTCACCCGCGATGATCGCGGCTTTGCCGACATCAACGCCTACTACCACCTGGATCTGGCCCAGCGCCACCTCAAGCGCCTCGGCTTTGTCGATCTCATTCCGGGGGCGCTCGACATCGACACCGAGGCCGGCTATCAGGACAACTCCCTCTACGATCCGTTCGAGCGCCGGCTGGAGCTGGGTCGCAGCGGCGTGCCCGATGCCGAGGATCCCATGGTGATCTGGCACGAGTTCGGCCATGCGGTGCAGCATCACATAGTGCCGGATCTCGGGGACGAGGCGGACTGGGGCGCCATCGGCGAAGGCTTCAGCGACTACCTGGCCGCCAGCCACCGCCAGCGCAGCGAAGCCGGCCGCCAGTTCGAACCCGCCATGGTGTTCAACTGGGATGCCCGCTTCACCGACCGCACCCCACGTCAGCTGGACGATCTGCGCGCCCGCTACCACCCGGATTACAACTACCCGGCCCACCGCACCATCAACGGCAGCAATGGCGACCAGCTGTGGGGCACCCCGCTGTTCCAGGCGCTGCTGGCCGCGGTCGCCGAGCAGGGCGAAGGGGCGCGGGACGAGTTTGATCGCCTGATCATCGAGTCCCACTTCGGTCTCGGCCCGGCCATCCGCATGCCGCAACTGGCCCGCATCACGGTGGATACCGCCGCCCGGCTCTACCCGGCGCGCCCTTATGCCAGGCTGCTGGAGCAGGCGTTTCGCCAGCATGGCCTGTTGCAGGCTCCGGTCAATGTGGGCCTCAGTGATGGCAGCGTCATCGAGCTGGGGCAGCGCCAGTCGGTGCAGCTGACCCTCACCAACCAGGGCAAGGCGCCGGTCACCCTCAATGAGCTGGCTCTCACCCTGCCAACCGGGTTGCAGGCCGATCCTTACAGCTGGCAACCGGCGACCCTCGCGGCGGGTGCCAGCATGACCACCACCCTGCGCCTGCTGGCCCAGAGCCCGCTCGCCTGTGGCGACGAGGTGGTGCTGCCGGTGAGCCTCTCCATGAGCGGCACCAGCCCGACCGAGCGCCAGTGGCAGCAGTCTCTGACCCTGCCCATCGGCGCCCCCATCGTCAGCCGTGCCAGCGGCCAGCCGCTCACCTTGAGCGATGCCATGAGCGACGAGGTGCGTGGCCTCAGTGAAACCAGCCTGCTGATAGAGAACAGCGAGGCCAGGGTGAGCGACCGGCTGCAACTGAACCTGGATCTGCAACACCCGGCGCTCGATGAGCTGGAGATCTGGCTCAACTCCCCCTCCGGCACCCGCATCCAGATCTGGAACAAGGGCTACAGCCCATTGCCGCGCCTCAAGGGGGTGTTCCCCACCGAGCTGCTGCCCCTGCAGCCCTTCAGCGCGCTGGAAGGGGAGCCGCTGGCCGGCCGCTGGACCCTGGAGATAGTGGACAGCAAGCCCGGCAATCGGGGCCGCATCAACGGCTGGAGCATCAGCCAGCGCACCGGCGCCCAGTGCAGCAAGCCGGTCACTCCGCCTGATGACGGCATCATCCACTTCCAGGTGGACGACGGCAGCGGCGGCGGGTCAGCCAACCTGCTCTGGTTGCTGCCGCTGACGCTCTGGCGCCGCCTGCGCCAGCGCACCTGAATCCACCCCATCCCATATATAAGAAGAGGGGGCCAAGGCCCCCTTGCCCAAGGACAAGAGATGACACCACATTACTCCCGCCTGGCCTGCCTGCTGGCCCCCCTGCTCACCGCCTGTGGCGGTGGCGGCTCGGACGAGGCGCCGCTGGCGGCCCCCGACTACAGCCTGACCGTGACCCTGCCCGAAGCCGGCACCCTCTGCGTCAACCTCAACCAGAATGCATCTTGTGATGCGGGGGAGCCCAGTGTCAGCGGCGCGGCCGGTACTCACCGGTTGAGCGGCAGCGCCCCGGCGCTGTTGACCAGTACCTTGCTGTTTTTACCAAGCAACCCGGCCGCCCCCGTGCTGCTGCACCCCGCCGCCCGGCTCGACGGCCAGCATCTGACCCCCAGCCCGCTCAGCACCCTGCTGCAATACCGCATCGCCGAGGGGCAGCCCCCGAGGCAAGCCCTCGACCAGCTGCTGAGTGCGCTGGCGCCGCTGCAACCGGACCAGGATCTGGCCGCCCTCTCCCGGCTGAGCGACTTCAACCTGGCGCTGGGCCAGCTGCTGCAGGCAGTCGTCGAGACCGACCTGAAGGCGCAGGAGGGCTTCTCGACCGCCACCCTGCATATGCTGGTGTGGCCTGCCATCGGCAGCCTGCTGCCCGAGCTGGCCAGCCACTTTGCCCTGCACGGCGAGCTGGCCAGCCAGCAGGAGCACGTCAGCGCCCGGCTGCTGCAACAGCACTCCCATCCACTGATCACCGGCAGTGGCGTCACCACCTACACGGACGGGGTCGATTACCTGCTCACCCAGGAGCCCGCCGATCACCCGGGGCAGGAGGCCAGCCTCAACAAGGCGCCGCTGCACTATCGCAAGCTGGATGGCAAGGGCCAGCCGCTGGCTGATGACGCCCCCGTCTGGGAGTGCGTGGAAGATCTCAACACCGGCCTGGTCTGGGAGAAGAAGCTCGATGATCCCGCCAGCCCGCGCGATCTGCACCGTACCTTCGCCTGGGAGCTTGGCGACTATCACCCCACCCAGCAAGAACTGGACTACGCCTGCCCGGATGGCGAAGCCATCTGCACCACGGAGCAGTACCGCCAGTGGCTCAACGCCCAGCAGTTGTGCGGCATTACCAGCTGGCGCATGCCCCACTCGCGCGAGCTGATGAGCCTGCAGCACTACGGCTCCCTCGCCCGCCAGGACGACCAGCCGGTGAGCATGGACGTGCGCTACTTCCCCGATGTCGGCACCACCAGCAAGGATTTCAGCGGCTACTACTGGAGCCAGACCCTGACCCCCTCGCGCCGGCTGGAGAGCGCTCCCATCAGCGCCATTGCCCATATCTTCCTTGGCGATGACGCCGGCACCGACTACGCCACCACAGTTCAAAACAGCGATGATGCCAACGGTCTGCAACTGCGACTGGTGGCGGAGGTAACCCGATGAACCGCTTGATGTTGACCCTGCTGCTGACCCTTGGCAGCCCCCTCGCCCTGGCCACCGCCATCTGTGATGACAGCATGCCCAGAACCAGCCCCACCGCCCGCTTCATCGACCGCGGCAACGGCACCGTCACGGATCGATCCACCGGCCTGACCTGGATGCGCTGCCAGCTCGGCCAGACCTGGCGCAACCAGAGCTGCCAAGGCGAGCCGACCCGGCTTTACTGGCAGCAGGCCCTGCTGACCGCCGAGCGGATCCGCACCGAGCCGAGCCATGCCCTCTACCACTTCGGCGGCCACGGCGGCTGGCGCCTGCCCACCATCAAGGAGCTGGCCAGCGTGCTGGAGTCCGCCTGCTACAAGCCAGCGCTCAACGAAACCATCTTCCCCCGCGCCATGGCCGGTGAAGGAAAAGAGGTGAACGACGGTTACGTCTACCTCTGGTCCTCGACCCCGGTGCCGGCCAGCAAGGGGGTCGCCTATCTGGATATCACCAGCGGCGCCGTCGGCATGCGGGCGCCCGGCGCCTGGGCCAAGCAGGTGTTGCTGGTGCGCTGATGAAGCCGGGTGGCCAGGGGATCCCGATGAGCACAGGATCCCGGCTGGCCACCCATGTTTGGCACCCGGCCTGTCGCTTCGCCTCTCTTTCGTCCTGTCAGAAAATAGCCAGAACACGTCATTGTGTGCCGGATCTGCGTCATTTTACGCAGTTTTTACGTAGCAGATCGCTGGCATGAAACGGGCAGAGCGGTTAGTCTAGCGGCGTTGAACCAACCCCATGAGGTACAGATGAAAACCGTATTGCGTTTTAGCCTGCTGGGCGCCTTGTTGCTGGGCGGCCATGCCTTCGCCGCCGAACCGAAAAAATTTGATATCAGCATGTTCCCGGCCGCCGAAGTGAACCAGGAACGTGTGGTGATCCGCCTGCCGGAAGTCGAGAACGAAGCCGACATGATGGTCGAGCTGCAGGTCGGCAAGAAAATGATGGTCGATTGCAATGTGCCGCGCTTTGCCGGCAACCTGGAACAGCACAGCGTCAAAGGCTGGGGCTACAACTACCTGATGCTCGGCAAGGTGTCCGATCCCATCAGCACCCTGATGGCCTGCCCGGATGGCCAGAAGAAAGAGACCTTCGTCCAGATCTACGGTCAGGGCTTCTTCGTGAACTACAACTCCAAGCTGCCGTTCGTGCTCTACGTACCGCAGGAGTATGAAGTGCGCTACCGTCTGTGGCGTGCCGACACCCTGGCTCAGCCAGCCATGATAGAGTGAGTCTCCATCGAGACCAAACCTCCCGCTTTGGTTCATGAATACAACAAAATAGAGCGCCGAATGGCGCTTTATTTTTAGCCAAATGTCGTCTGACCAGAGGCTCCAACCTTTACAGAACCTGACATAACTCCGCTTTTTTTCTCACTTTTTTGCCCTTCCCCCCGGCTCAGGCCCACTGGATCATGGCTAAACCGCTTTCGATTAAAGATATTTATCCATATAGTGAAAAAATTGATTTTGCACTCTGCGACGGCCTGATGATACTTGCCCGCAAAGGTCAAACTAACCAGAAAAAGAGCACTATGAGCTTCGAATCAGACAAGCGTTTCAACGACTTCAAACATTTTCCCCGTGGCCTGCGTCGCAGTGGCGAATTCACTGTGGCCGAAGCGGACAGTCTGGAAAAATACGGCACCGCCATGCTCGCGCTCTATCAGGGCAATCTGGCCCCGCGCGATGACGTAGAAAGCGCCTTTATCGAACAGGTCAAATCCGGCGCCGCCGGCAGCAACCCCCACGCCAAGGTGTGGTTCAAGTATCTGAAGGTGATCGGTCCCAAGCGCGTGCACCGGCTGTGCACCGTCGCTGGCGGTGCCAACGAGGAGACCGGTGGTGGCGGCTTTGAAGGTGGCAGCGGTGGTGGCAGCGACGAGTCCATCGATTAATGGATACCGAACTGCTTCGGACGTTTATCGAGGTCAGCAAGACCCGGCACTTCGGCCGGGCAGCTGAAAATCTCTACCTGACCCAGTCGGCGGTGAGCTTTCGGATCCGCCAGCTCGAACAGCAACTCGGGGTCAGTCTGTTTGCCCGTCATCGCAACAACATCCGCCTGACCGCCTCCGGTGAGCGTCTGCTGCCCTACGCAGACGCCATCTTGCATACCCTGGGCCGCGCCAAGCAGGATGTGGCCCTCTCCCCCGGTTTCAGCCAGCAGCTCGCCATCGGCGCCCCCGCGGTGTTCTGGGAGCTCGACTTCAACGACTGGCTCAACCATGTCTATGCCCTGGCCCCCGGTCTGGCGGTGCGGCTCGAGACAGCCTCCCGCGAGCACCTGTGCCGCCAGTTGCTGGAGCGCTCCCTCGATCTCGCCCTGCTCTCCGAGCCGACCAAGATCGACGAGATTGCCCTGCACCCTATCGGCGAGCTGGTGTTCGAGCTGGTGAGCCGGGATGCCGCTGCCAACGCCGACAGCCTGATGCAGATGCCGCACATTCATCTGGATTGGGGAACCAGTTTCGAACCCCAGCCCAGCCGGCTGCAGAGCCTGCAAAAGACCCCGGTGCTGCACTCGAGCTCCGCCAACATGGCGCTGCAGTTCGTGCTGGCCAACGGCGGCGCCGCCTATCTGCCAAGGCGCATGGTGAGCCCCTTCCTGGAGCAGGGGCGCCTGCACCTGGTGGAAGGCGCCCAGGCCTTGAGCCGTCCGCTCTACCTCGCCTATCTGGAAAAATCCGATCGGCGGGAGCTGATCGATCAGTTGCTGACCCTGCCGCTGGGCTGGGATGGCGCCGATCTGCGCTTGCCGCAGCCAGAATAGAGGCGGTACAGTGCACAAGCGGGAGTGCAAAAGCAAAAGGGGCCGACAGGCCCCTTTTGCTTTTGGTTATTCTCAGCCGTGATGACGACGATCGTTGGCCTGCGCCAGCAGGGTGCGGCTTTCACGCAGGAACTCGTCCGCCCGCTCGCCGAAGAAACCGGAGACCTGGCTGAAGGCCTCGATGAAACCCTCCCGGTCCCCCCGCTCCAGCAGGCCCAGCGCCTCGCCGAAGTTCTGGTAGTAGCGGCGGATCATCGCCAGATTCTGCGGCGACGACAGTATGATGTCGGCGTAGAGGTGGGGATCCTGGGCGAACAGCCGTCCCACCATGGCCAGCTCCAGCCGGTAGATGGGGGAGCTCAACGCCAGCAGACGATCGATGTTGGCCTGCTCGCGGGAGAGGTGCCAGCCGTAGGCGAAAGTGGCGAAGTGGCGCAGCGCCTGGATAAAGGTCATCGCCTCGTCGTGAGCCTTGGCCTCCACCTGCTGCAAACGCGCCCCCCAGATGGTCATCTGCTCCAGCAGCCACTGGCTGGCGGTGGGCTCGCGCCCCTGACAGCAGACGATCACCTGTTTGGCGAGGCTCGCCACATCCGGCCCGAACATGGGGTGCAGCCCCAGCACCGGCCCCTGGTGTACCGCCAGCATATGGGCAAGCGGTTCACTCTTGACGCTGGTCACGTCCACCAGCAGGCAGTCCGCCGGCAGGTTGCCGAGCCGGTCGATCACCTCGCAGGTGACGTCGATGGGCACCGCCACCATCACCAGCCCGGCACCGTGCAGGATCTCGTCGGCGCGCGGCCAGTCGGCCTGACCCAGGGTCTCGACCCGGTAGCCCGAGAGGCTGAACAGGTTGCCGAACAGGCGGCCAAGCTGCCCCTCGCCACCGATGATCACCACCTTGCCGAGCTCAGGCTTCATGCACTTGAAGTGGTGCTCTTTGTCGCTGGCGGACTCCAGAATATAGGATTCGCGCATCACCCGACGCAGCACATCCTCGATAAGGTCCCCCGGCACCCCCAGTGCCTCGGCCTCGGCGCGGCGGCGGGCCAGCATGCTCGCCTCCCGATCCGGTGCATAGATGGGCAGGCCGTGCCGGCTCTTCACTTCCCCCACTTCCCCCACCAGGGCGAGACGGGCAGCCAGCAGATCGATCAGCTGCTTGTCCACCGCATCGATTTTGTCCCTGAGGGCATTCAACTCTTCAGCCATATCCGGTCCCTGCGGCGCCGCCCGCAGCGACGCCCTGTGATTCAAGAGGCAACAAGGTGTCACCGCCTCGGCCGGTGACACCTCGCTTGTTCAATCAGTGCTGACAAGATACCACGGCTTATGCCTTGGTTCTGGCCAAAAGTGGTACCGACAGCTGGCTGTGGCAGCGGGCCAGCAGCGCATCCGTGGTCTCCCAGTCGATGCAGGCATCGGTGATGGAGACACCGTAGCGCATCTCGCACTTGGGCTGCTCGCTGGACTGATTGCCTTCGAACAGGTTGGATTCGAGCATCACCCCGATGATGGAGCTGTTGCCCTCCTGGATCTGGTGGATCACGTTGTCCGCCACCTTGGGCTGCAGGCGGTGATCCTTGCTGGAGTTGCCGTGGCTGCAATCCACCACCAGACCGGGCAGCAGGCCCGCCTTTTCCAGCGCCTCTTCCGCCAGCGACACATTGACCGAGTCGTAGTTCGGGTGCTTGCCGCCACGCAGGATCACATGACCATCCGGGTTGCCCTGGGTCTGCAGCAGCGCGACCTGACCCTGCTGGTTGATCCCCATGAAGGCGTGGGGGCTGGAGGCCGCCTGCAGCGCATTGATGGCAGTGCCAAGGTTGCCGTCGGTGCCGTTCTTGAAGCCAACCGGCATGGAGAGACCGGAGGCCATCTCCCTGTGGGTCTGGGATTCGGTGGTGCGGGCTCCGATGGCCGACCAGGAGAATAGCTCCGCCAGGTACTGCGGGCTGATGGGGTCGAGCGCCTCGGTGGCCAGCGGCAGTTCCAGCTCGGCCAGCCAGCAGAGCAGCTCGCGGGCACGGTGCAGCCCCAGCTCCACGTCGAAGGTGCCATCCAGGTTCGGATCGTTGATAAAGCCCTTCCAGCCGACCGTGGTGCGTGGCTTCTCAAAGTAGACCCGCATGACAATGTAGAGAGAGTCCTGATAGCCGTCATGCAGCGCTTTGAGTCTGGTTGCGTACTCTTTGGCGGCGTCCATGTCGTGGATCGAGCAGGGACCACAGATCACCAGTAAGCGGTGATCGCGACGGTGGATGATGTCGGCGATGGTATTGCGGGCCCCTTGCACGAATGCCAGCGCGCGATCGGAGATGGGCAGTTTCTCCTTGAGCTGGGCAGGCGTGATCATCACTTGTTCGGACTGGATATGGATGTTGTTCAGGGGATCTCTTTGCATGTTCTCATTCTCTCTACTGTTTTAAGCCAATTGCGCCGACCGTTCACTTTAGTTTACACAAGTCAGCACTTTGTTACGCAACCGCCCTCACCTTACCAATTAAAAACAAACAATCAAGTGAAACCAGTGGATTTATTCGCTAACAGATGGATAAATGACCACAAAAGAGAGCCTTTCGGCCAGAAAATAGCGATCCGCGCATGCTCCACACACCAAAAACGTAAACATATAATTACACCCTTCTATTTTCTCTTGCCAACAGGCATAAAAAAGCGGGGCACCTAGCCCCGCTTGCATTCCCGTGTTGCTCTTCTTTTATTATTTGCCGTGAGCCTTGATCACCTCGACCGCCTTGTCGGGGAAGTCGCTGAATACCCCGTCCACATCGGCCTGATAGAGGAAGATGTTGAGCAGATCGGTGAAGTCTTTCGCATAGGCCGGGATCTGGCCCTCATCCTGACGGAAGGTATAAGGATGCACTTTGAGGCCAGCCGCGTGGGCCTCTTTCACCATGCCGGTGAAGGTCGGTTTGCCCAAGGTACCCGGCTCCGGCACTATCATCGGCTTCCAGGGGCCGATCCCCTCGGCATAGCCGGCGATCTCCTTCATGGCGCCCGGCTTGAACATCCAGTCATAGCCGTAGGGGGTCGCCTTGCCCTTGGCGTCATAGACCATGGTCTCGTTCCAGTCGGTCTCGGCCATCAGCTGCACCAGCTTCAAGTCCATCCCCATGGCGGGCATCAGCTCGCTGTTGATGCGCTTGAGCTCGTTGGTATCGAAACACTGCAGATAGACCTTGTCGTTCTTGCTGGTGTAACCGTACTCCTTCAGTACCTTGAGCACCGCCTTGGAGATGTCCTTGCCCTCGTGGCGGAACAGCCAGGGGGCTTTTATCTCCGGGTAGATACCGATGTTCTTGCCGGTGCTCTTGTTGAGCCCCTGGATCATCTCGATCTCTTCCTGGAAGGTATGGATCTTGAAGCTCGACTTCCACAGCGGGAAACGGGCCGGATAGACCGGCACCTGCTTGCCGTCCACCAGCTGGAACGGCTCGGTCATGCGCAGGGAACGCACCTCGTCCAGGGTGAAATCCACCACATAGTAGCGACCATCCGGGCGGGCCCGCCCAGGGAAGCGCTCGGCCACATCGGTGATGCCATCGAGGAAGTGATCGTGCATCACCACCAGCTGGTCATCCTTGGTCATCACCAGATCCTGCTCCAGATAGTCGGCCCCCATGCCATAGGCCAATGCCTTGGACTCCAGGGTGTGCTCGGGCAGGTAGCCGGAGGCCCCCCGGTGGGCGATCACTATCTTGCCTTCATCGGCTGCCAGTGCGGGCAATGCCAGGGCGGCCCCCAGACCAAGGGCAAGCAGGGAGAGAGTGTGTTTTTTCATGCGCGGTGCTCTTTGTTATTGTTTATGGGATGTAGGTTATTGTTATAACAGAGGTTTATTGCATTTTTACGGCGGGCGGCCAGGGCCGCCCACCGGGGGTGATCAGCAGGCTTCGGGCAGGGCGTGGTGGTGTTCACTGAGCCAGGCAGCCAGTTGCTGCTGCTCGGCTTCGGACAGACGCAGCCCCAGCTTGCTGCGGCGCCACAGAATGTCTTCCAGGCTGCAGGCCCACTCCCGCTCGATAAGGTAGCGCACTTCAGATTCGTACAGTCCGGCACCAAAGTGCTGGCCACGCTCCTGGTGCAGCCAGAGGCGGGCATGGGCGCCATAGGCCTCGGCAATGCGCAGGGCACTGCGATCATCGAGCCAGTCAAATTCCAGCGCAAAGGCGCGCGCCAGCTCGCGAACCGAGCAGTCGAACTCGCCACCGGGCAGCCGGCTGTTGGCGGTCCAGTCATCCCCCATCTGGCTGAACCAGGGTTTGAGCTTGTTGCAGGCAGCCTGGGCCAGCTTGCGATAGGTGGTGAGCTTGCCGCCAAATACTGACAGCAGCGGCGCGCCATCGGATTCACCGGACAGTTCGAGGGTGTAGTCGCGGGTCACCGCCTGCGGCGAGTCGGACTCGTCATCGCACAGCGGGCGCACCCCGGCATAGGTCCAGATCACGTCTTTGGGGGCGATCTGACGGGTGAAGTGGGCGTTGACCACCTTGCACAGGTAGTTGATCTCGGCGTCGCTGATCTTGGCTTCACGCGGGCTGCCCTTGTGCTCCACGTCCGTGGTGCCGATGAGGGAGTAGTCCTGCTGATAAGGGATGACGAAGACGATGCGGTTGTCCTCGTTTTGCAGGATGTAGGCCTCTTCGCGCTCATGGATGCGTGGCACTATCATGTGGCTGCCCTTGATGAGGCGAATGCCACGCGGGGATTTCTCGTGCAGGCTCTCGTCATAGAAGGTCTTGACCCAGGGGCCGGCCGCATTGACCAGGCCGCGGCAGGTGACGTTGAACTGCTCGCCCCCTTCCCGCTCCAGGGTCAGGGTCCAGTGTTTGGAGCCGCGCACCGCCTTGACGCAGCGGGTGCGGGTCTGCACGTCGGCGCCCTTGTCGCGGGCCATCATGGCGTTGAGCACCACCAGCCGGGCGTCGTCGACCCAGGCGTCCGAATACTCGAACCCCTTGCTGATGCCGGCGGTGAGGCCATCCTGCGGCAGGAAGCGCACGCCGCAGCTGCCCTTGAGCTTGTCGCGCTTGGCCAGGTTGTCATAGAGGAACAGGCCGGCGCGGATCATCCAGGCCGGGCGCAGGTGCGGGCGATGGGGCAGCCGAAAACGCATGGGACGGGCGATATGGGGGGCCATGCCGAGCAGCACCTCCCGCTCCGCCAGCGCCTCTTTCACCAGCCGGAATTCGTAGTGTTCCAGGTAGCGCAGGCCGCCGTGGATCAGCTTGCTGGAGTTGGAAGAGGTGGCAGAGGCGAGATCGCGCGCCTCGAACAGGGCAACCTTCAGACCCCGCCCCGCTGCATCAGCCGCAATGCCTACCCCGTTGATGCCGCCGCCGACGACGACCAGATCATAATGTTCGCTCATGTTCACCTACTTTCTTATTTTGACCTTGCGAAACCGTCGCAATGTTTGATTTCGCTCATATTAGAGCATGAAAAAATGATAAACGAACATTTTATGGAGAAAATGTGATCGCGATTGTTTTGGCAATGCTAAAAATGCTGCCGGTCGGTGATAAAGCGGCGCAACCTGGGGAAAACGGGGGCAAGGCTGTGAGCGAGATCGCGCTTTTTGGAACATCAGCACGACATTGGCGGTGGAGTGAAGGTGGGCAGAAGTGCGTAGAGGCTGAAAACGAAGCGGCCGCCCGATGGCGGCCTGGTGCTGGAACGGGTTAACGGCGACTCAGCAGATGTGGCACTCGATCTGATGCTGGGACATCAGCCGCATCAGCTTCTCCGGCGGCTCCTGATCGGTGAACAGGGCGTGGATCTGGCTGAGGTTGCCGAGGTTGACCATGGCGTTGCGACCAAACTTGGTGTGGTCGGCGGCCAGGAACACCTGGCGGGAGTGGGCGATGATGGCCTGGGCAATCTTCACCTCGTGGTAGTCAAAATCGAGCAATGAGCCATCGCTGTCGATGCCCGAGATGCCGATGACGCCGTAGTCCATGCGAAACTGGCCGATGAAGTCGCGGGTCGCCTCCCCCACGATGCCGCCGTCCCGGTTGCGAATTTCGCCGCCGGCGATGATGACGGTGAAGTCATCCTTGGCGGTGAGGATGCTGGCCACGTTGAGGTTGTTGGTGACGATGCGCAGCTCGCGGTGATCGAGCAGGGCGCGGGCGATGGCTTCGGTGGTGGTGCCGATGTCGATGAACAGCGACGAGCCGTCGGGAATATTGGCGGCCACTTCACGGGCGATACGCTCTTTCTCCTTGAGCTGCATCACCTTGCGGGCGCTGTAGGCGGTGTTGACGGTACTCGAATGCAGGGAGGCCCCGCCATGGTGGCGCCGGATCTTGTTCTGCTCGGCGAGATCGTTGAGATCCCGGCGAATGGTCTGGGGGCTGACGTCAAAGTGGGTCACCAGATCCTCGGTCGAGACAAAGCCCTGCCGCGTCAGGACGTCCAGGATCTCCAGATGTCGTTGGGTTTGCTTCACGCTTGAACTCCGATGATGAGACGAAAAAAGGCCCCGGCAGATGCGGGGCCTTGGGGAGTTTACCTGATCCCTTTTCCAATCGATAAGGGCAGGATCACGTTTTATGCCTTATGGGCAGCCGCTTTGGCGGCAATCGACTGGTTCTCGTGCTTGAGGGTCATCGCCAGCAGGATGATGGAGAGCACGCAGGAAGCGGTCAGCACCATGAAGCCGCCATCCCAGCCGAAGTGGTCAACGGTGTAGCCCAGCATGGCGTTGGCCGCGACCGCGCCACCCAGATAACCGAACAGACCGGTGAAGCCTGCCGCAGTACCGGCGGCCTTCTTCGGCGCCAGCTCCAGGGCATAGAGGCCGATCAGCATGACGGGGCCGTAGATGAGGAAGCCGATGGCCACCAGCGCCATCATGTCGACGGTCGGGTTGCCGGCCGGGTTGAACCAGTAGACCAGCACGGCCACGGTCACCAGCACCATGAACAGGATGCCGGCCGGCGCACGGCGGCCCTGGAACATCTTGTCAGAGATCCAGCCGCACAGCAGGGTACCCGGAATACCCGCCCACTCGTACAGGAAGTACGCCCAGGAGGAGTTGTCGACGCTGAAGTCCTTGGCCTCTTTCAGGTAGGTCGGCGCCCAGTCCAGCACACCGTAACGGATGAGATAAACGAAGGCGTTGGCAATGGCGATGTACCACAGCAGCTTGTTGTGCAGCACGTACTTGACGAAGATCTCCTTGGCGGAAAACTCCTGCTCGTGGCTTTCGTTATAGTCCTTCGGATAGTCGTTCTTGTGCTCTTCAATGGGGGGCAAACCGACCGATTGCGGGGTGTCGCGCATCACGAAGAAGGCGATCACCGCGATGGCGGCGGCGGCGGCAGCCGGCACATAGAAGGCACTGCGCCAGTCGTTGAACCAGCCCATCCCCAGAATGAACAGCGGGCCTATCATGCCGCCACCCACGTTGTGGGCCACGTTCCAGACCGCAACCACTTCACCGCGCTCTTTCTGTGACCACCAGTGCACCATGGTGCGACCGCAGGGCGGCCAGCCCATGCCCTGTGCCCAGCCGTTCAGGAACAACAGCACGAACATGATGGCGATGCTGGAGGTGGCCCAGTGCATGGTCCCCATCATGAACATGATGCCGGCCGACAGCAGCAGACCGGCGGAGAGGAAGTAGCGGGCGTTGGAGCGGTCCGACACGTTCCCCATCAGGAACTTGGAGAGACCGTAGGCGATGGAGACGCCAGACAGCGCCAGACCCAGATCACCGCGGGAGAAGCCCTGCTCGATCAGATAGGGCATCGCCAGACTGAAGTTTTTCCGTACCAGGTAGTAACCGGCATAACCGAAGAAGATCCCGAAAAACACCTGCCAACGCATGCGTTTGTAGAAGGGGTCGACCTTGTCGGCCGGGAGCCTGTCTATGTGTGGTGCAGGCCTGAAGAGACTAAGCATGTTCTGCTTCCTTATTGTTGTTGTGGGCGGTTGAGGGTGCCCTGTCCATGCTGACCAATCAGATGAGTCCTAATTCGAAAGCGAGCCTATTGTGCTCATATGTGAACATTTAATCTGTGATGGAGGCTGAAATATTGCAGTTTTATTACAAAAGAAAGTGTCAAATGAGCAATCACTCATCAGCCGCAATCCCTTGTGTAGCAAGGCTTTTGTCTACCCACTAAGTGGTATAACCACTGTATCAACTTGCTTTCCGTCACATTTTCTTAGCAATGAGTGGGATCTTGTCCACATTTCCTGCGGGGAGGGAGTGGTGAATGGGCGATTTAGGTTTATTTTCTCTCTCGTCCGAGAACGAGCGCAAACGAGCATAACGTTTGCGTCAACTCAAAAAACAAGAAGAAACGTTTTCGGACGCAATAATGGGAATGAAAAACAACAAAACGGAACATCAAACCTACTCTGGGTGGATATAAGGAATAACGGTATGAGCATACAAAGACCCAATACCCTGCTTGGCGAATGCATTGCCGAGTTTATCGGAACCGGCCTGCTGATATTTTTCGGCGTCGGCTGCGTGGCCGCACTGGTGCTGGCGGGAGCCAACTTCGGGCAATGGGAAATTTCCATTACCTGGGGTCTGGGCGTCGCCATCGCCATCTATGTCACCGGCGGTATCTCCGGTGCCCACCTCAACCCGGCCGTGACCCTGGCGCTGATGACCTTCTGCGGGTTCGACAAGCGCAAAGTGGTGCCCTACATCATCGCCCAGGTTGCCGGCGCCTTCTGCTTCGCGGCGCTGGTCTACTTCCTCTATGGTAACCTTTTCACCCAGTGGGAAGTGACCCACAACGTGGTGCGCGGCAGCGTCGAGAGCCTCGGCAGCGCCGGCATCTTCTCTACCTACCCCAATGCCCTGCTCTCCAACATGCAGGCCTTCGCAGTCGAGATGGTGATCACCGCCGTGCTGATGCTGGGCATCATGGCACTGGGTGACAACAACAACGGTGCCCCCAAAGGCTTCGCCGCCGCCCTGCTGATCGGTATCCTGATCGCGGTGATCGGCGCCTCCCTTGGCCCGTTAACCGGTTTCGCCATGAACCCGGCCCGTGATTTCGGCCCCAAACTGTTCGCCTTCCTGGCCGGCTGGGGTGACGTGGCCATGACCGGTGGTCGTGACAACCCCTACTTCTGGGTTCCCATCCTCGGCCCCATCGTCGGTGCCCAGATCGGTACTGCCCTCTATGTAAAAGTGTTGGCTCCCTGTGTGCCGGGCAACCGCGTCGCCACCGAAGAAGCCGCCAAGCTGTCTAACAAAGAAGAGGCCGCCGCCTAAGAGCGGCCCTCCCCAACGTGTAAAAACGTGGAAAATAAAAACGTGGAGAACATCATGTCTGCTGAAAAAAAATATGTCGTCGCTCTGGACCAGGGTACTACCTCTTCCCGTGCCATCGTGTTTGACCAGGACGCCAACATAGTCGGTACCTCCCAGCGCGAATTCACCCAGCACTACCCGAAAGCGGGCTGGGTGGAGCACGACCCGATGGAGATCTGGGCGACCCAATCCTCCGTCTTCACCGAAGTGCTGGCCAAGACTGGCCTTCGCAGCGAAGAGATCGCCGCCATCGGCATCACCAACCAGCGTGAAACCACAGTGGTATGGGAAAAGGCCACCGGCAAGCCCATCTACAACGCCATCGTCTGGCAGTGCCGCCGCACCGCGGCCATCTGTGAAGAGCTGAAAGCGCGCGGCCTGGAAGAGTACGTGCGTGAAAACACCGGTCTGGTGCTGGACGCCTACTTCTCCGGCACCAAGGTGAAGTGGATCCTCGACAACGTCGAAGGGGCCCGCGAGAAGGCGATGAACGGCGAGCTGCTGTTCGGCACCATCGATACCTGGCTGGTGTGGAAGATGACCAACGGCGAAGTGCACGTCACCGACCCGACCAACGCCTCCCGTACCATGCTCTACAACATCCGCGACCTGAAGTGGGATCAGCGCATGCTGGACGAGCTGGGCATCCCCATGTCCATGCTGCCGGAAGTGAAGCCCTCCTCCGAGGTCTATGGCTACACCACCCGTGGCGGCGGCTCCCGCATTCCCATCGCCGGTATCGCCGGTGACCAGCAGTCTGCCCTGTTCGGCCAGCTCTGCTTCGAGAAAGGGATGGCCAAGAACACCTACGGCACCGGCTGCTTCATGCTGATGAACACCGGCACCGAGCCGGTTCGCTCCAGCAACGGCCTGCTGACCACGGTCGCCATCGGCCCGAAAGGGGAAGTGAACTACGCGCTGGAAGGTGCGGTGTTTATGGGCGGCGCCACCATCCAGTGGCTGCGTGACGAGCTCAAGATCATTCACGATGCCCGCGACACCGACTACTTCGCCTCCAAGGTTGGCGACACCAACGGCGTCTATCTGGTTCCGGCCTTCGTCGGCCTGGGTGCTCCCTACTGGGATCCGTATGCTCGTGGCACCATGGTCGGCCTGACCCGCGGTGCCAACCGCAACCACATCATCCGTGCCGCGCTGGAATCCATCGCCTATCAGAGCCGCGATGTGCTGGATGCGATGCAGCAGGACTCCGGCATCAAGCTGGCAGCCCTGAAAGTAGACGGTGGCGCTGTGGCCAACGACTTCCTGATGCAGTTCCAGGCCGACATGATGCACACCCCGGTGGTGCGTCCGACCCGCATCGAAACCACCGCCATGGGCGCCGCCTTCCTGGCTGGCCTCGCCGTCGGCTTCTGGAAGAGCTCGGAAGAGCTGGAAGACAAGTTCAGCGTGGACCGCGAGTTCATCCCGCAGATGGACCGCGATGATCGCGCCAAGCGTTACAACGGCTGGAAGAAGGCGGTGGAACGTTCACGCCGCTGGGCAGAAGAGGAGTGATCGGGCAACCGACACAGCCTTGAGCTGAAAAACGTGAGAGGCCGACAGCAATGTCGGCCTCTCTTTTTTTAGCACCGCCCCGATGATAACCCCCCTATCGTCCCTAGGCAGACCCCAAGCACGGCGGGCCCTTTCTGGCGGGCAGCCCGGTCAGAGATCGGGCGCTACAGCATCTCGCTACCGAGCTGCTCTTTGAGGAAATCGAGCCAGACCCGCAGCCGGATGTCGCGCTGGGCATCGGAGTAGAACACCGCATTGATGGGGCGTGAGGCACCGCTGTTGCTGCGGGCCAGCACCTCCACCAGAGCACCGCTCATCCGATCCTGCCCGGTCATGAAATCCGACAGACAGACGATCCCCTGCCCCCGCAGCGCCAGCTGGCGCAGGGTCTCACCGCTGCTGGCGCGCAGGGTCGGGGTGATGGGAAAGCGATCCCCCTGCTCCTGGCTCAGCAGCGGCCAGTGGTTGAGGTGATCGGGGTGCAAAAAACCGAGCAGCTCGTGCCCGCTCAGCAGATCCGCCGGCTGGCGCGGGGTGCCGCGCTCACGCAAATAGTCGGGGGAGGCCAGCAGCCGCAGCCGCGAGCGGCCCAGCGGCAGCGCCCGCAGGGAGGAGTCGGTCAGCTCGCCGATACGAATGGCCATGTCCACCCGCCGCTCCATCAGGTTGATGAAGCCCTCGGAGCTGTGCAGTTGCAGCTCGATGGCGGGGTAGCGGCGGCGAAACTCGCCGATGATGGGCACCAGCCGGTGCAGGATAAAGGGGGTGGCGGCATCCACCCGCAATACCCCCTCCGGCTGCTCGCGGCGCATCAGCAGCAGCCCCTCCGCCTCGCTCATCTCGGTCAGGATCTTCACCGCCCGCTGATAGAACCAGCTCCCCTCCTCGGTCAGGCTGACTCGCCTCGTGGTGCGGTTGAGCAGCACGGTCGAGAGCTTCTCTTCCAGCCGCTTGATGCCGCGGCTCACCACCGAATTGTCCATGCCGAGGTTCTCCGCCGCCTGGCGAAAACTCCCCGCCTCCACCACCGCCACAAACAGGGTCAGTTCATCAGAATGGGTCTTCATTGCTGCAATCCAGACAAGAGTAATGGGCCTTTATAGGCACGGGGGCCCTGGATTGGCAAGGATGCTCTGGTAGTTGTGCTGGTATTTAGCAGAGAAATAATCTGAGATGGCTGCTATCCCTCAGCCTGCCTAATCCGTAGAATGCCGCAAAAAAGCACCATATGACGCCGCTGCGATATAAGGCAAATCAATGACATTTGAAGAACGGCTAACCATCGCCCATCAGACTCTGGCTGACCAAGGCATCAAGAAATATGACTACAACCCATGGATGTTCAAGCTGTTGCGCAAACTCGGCTGCACCGTCAAGCCACCTTATTACGCGGGCGGGCTGGTCAATTTTCTTTGTGCCAGCCTCAGTATCGCGCCGATCTGGGGTCTGATTATGTGGACGTTCGTCTGGCACCCAGAGGGAAGATCTTTCGTATCATCTTTGTTCAGCACAGCTCTATTCGCTGGCCTGTTTGGCCTCGTTACCTTGATCAGGCTCTGGCTGAAGCGCAGGCAGCTTGATTTGACCCCATGGGAACAGCTAGCACGCCAACCCATCCGTGAAAGCGCGGCAGGAAAAGGCTGAAACCCCGCCGCAAATTGGCACCAGATGTAATACAAGCTATAGACACGGACCCCCACCTTGCCCGATTTCGTTAAATTCATTATCAGTTTTTCAGTTCACTGCGTCATTCCAATGGCCATTGGCTTGTTGGTTCTCACCTACCGACTTTTCCGCCCCCACAATGGCAACTGGCGCAGCTATCGACGCCGTTGGAATCCTCTCCCTCTCTTCGTCTCCATTTTCCTTGGTATGGTGGCCGCAAGAAGGCTCCATCCAGCCATCATGGCGGCCTTGGAGTGAGTGGAAAGCATACAGATAAATAACGTGATCACGAGCCCACATTGCGTTGATGGTTTGCCAGTAGAATGCGGCAAGATGGCATCGTATGACACCAACCCCCTCAAGGAAAAACATCATGGAGTTCGAACGCAGGCTGGCCGCCGCCCATCGGGAGCTGGCAGAGAAGGGTGTGCAGACGCTCAACTACAACCCGCCGCTCATCTGGCTGCTGCGAAAAGCTGGGTTCACCATCAGGCCGCCCCACTACGAACGCTTTCTGGTCAATGTCCTTACTCTGGGGATCCCCACTGGCGCTATCTGGGGGGTGTTGATGTGGTTCTTCGGCTGGCAACATGAAGTAACGCCAGCATTTGCTTTGCGCCAGAGCCTGCTGTTTGGCATAGGGTTCAGTCTGCTGATGGCGACCTGGCTCTGGTTTCGACGCAAGCAGCTCAAGCTGACCCCTTGGGACGCTTTGCCCCACTTCACGAGCCGCACGCAAAAACGCTGGCAACCGAAATAATCACCAACAGGGAGAGCCTCATGACCAGGGCCCATGAAAAACTGAACTATGTGGAGTTTGCGGCGCGGGATCTCGCGGCCACCAAGGCCTTCTTTCAGGCCGCCTTCGGCTGGCAATTTGTCGACTATGGCCCCGACTACTGCGCCTTTGCCGATGAGGGGCTGGACGGCGGTTTCTATAAGGCGGATCTGTGCAGCAGCACGGCCCAAGGCGGCGCGCTCTTGGTGTTCTACAGCGCCGATATCGAAGCAACCCAGGCCAAGGTGAGCCAGCATGGTGGCACCATCATTCGCCCCCTGTTCGACTTCCCCGGTGGCAGTCGCTTCCACTTCGTCGAACCCAGCGGCAATGAATTTGCGGTCTGGTCCGAGCCGGCCAATGCCTGATGACAAGGGGGCGCCCCGGCGCTCCCTGCTCCTTTTACCGCCCTGACTTCCTCACCACCACCTCGCCCCGGTCCCTTCATTGCTGCTCTTGTCTCAATAGTGTTTTGCGACTGCTGCCCTGTTTCCCGCGATAGACGGCGGGCATACTGACTCCCGTCTTAACGAGGAGGTTCAGATGTCATCCCCCGTGATTGTGATTGCCCAGCTTGAAGCCAAACCCGAATTCGCCCCCCAGTTCCGCGCAGCCCTCGATCCGCTGATCGCCGCCACCTTGCTGGAGGCTGGCTGCCTGCGCTACCAGCTGCATCAGGATTTGGACAATCCCCACAGCTGGATGCTCTACGAGGTGTGGGAGAGCGATGCCGCCCTCAGCGCCCATCAGGGCCAGCCCCACTTTACCGAATTCGTCGCCAAGGCCGAGCCCTGGTTTGCCGGCAGTACCATTCGCCGCTATCAGCCGCTGAAGGCCTGATTTTCCGCGCCGCTGAGCGCCCTTTTGCCACCTATTTGAGGAATAACATGATGAAGATGCCCAACCTGGGTCTGGGAACCTTTCGCCTGACCGGCCAACCCCTGCGTGACTCCCTGCTGCAGGGGCTCGAGCTTGGCTACCGCCACATCGATACCGCCCAGATCTACGCCAACGAGGCCGAAGTGGGCCAGCTGATGAGCGAGAGCGGCGTACCCCGCCAGGATATCTATCTGACCACCAAGGTGTGGACCAGCGAGTTCGGGCCGGGCAAGCTGATCCCGAGCCTGGAGGTGAGTCTGGAAAAACTAGGCACCGACTATCTGGATCTGGCGCTGATCCACTGGCCCTCCCCTGAGGATGAGGTGCCGATGGCGGTCTATCTGGAGCAGCTGGTCGAGGCCAAGGCTCGGGGCCTGACCCGCGAGATCGGGGTCTCCAACTTCACCGTGGCCCAGCTTAAAGAAGCCATCGATATTCTGGGGCCGGGCGTCATCGCCCACCAGCAGGTGGAGATCCACCCGCTGCTGCAAAATCGCAAGGTGGTCGAATTCTGCCAGGCCCACGGCATCGCCATCACCGCCTATATGCCGCTCGCCTATGGCAAGGTGCTCACCGAGCCGCTGCTGATGGAGATCGGCAAGCACCACGGCGTCTCGGCGGCCCAGGTGTCGCTGGCCTGGCTGCTGGCCCAGGGCATGGCGGTGATCCCGAGCTCCACCAAGCGGGAGAATCTGGCCGCCAACCTGGCGGCGCTGAAGGTCACGCTCACTGCCGAGGAGATGGCCGCCATCGCTACCCTGGAGCGGGGCGAGCGCTGTGCCAACCCGGACTTTGCGCCGGATTGGGACTAATAAGCAGGTTCAACTGGATTGTTCCCTCTTCCCATGGGAGAGGGCTAGGATGACGGTATAGCAGGCTACCCTAGGCTAGTTTTGCTGCATATACAGATTGCCCCTCATCCCCAACCCTTCTCCCGCCAGGGGAGAAGGGGGCAGATAACGCTTAACGGTATTTTTCAGCAGAAGCGGGAGGCCCAGTGCCTCCCGCTTTTTTTGCGCGCCACTGCCACCCGTGCAGTTGTCCTCATCCACCCTGCCGCCTTTCTCTTGCCCTCTTTCTCTTGTCCCTTCCCTCTTTGTTGCCTAGCCGGTCTGTACGCCTTGCTACTACGCGCTTTGCTCCGCTGCTTCAACCACTCCCACTACCCCACTCCACGGCCCCATTGCTGCTTATTTGGCAAAAGTAATTTGATGTCACCGTCATTTTTACCAACAAACGCCCTCGGCATACTGGCGCCATTCTCCCGTCGGGAGTCCCTATCCAAGGAGTTGTTATGCCACTGGCGTTATTTGCCCTCACCCTGAGTGCCTTTGCGATCGGCACCACCGAATTCGTGATCGTGGGGCTTATCCCCACCATCGCCGAGCAGCTGAATGTCTCGCTCCCCTCCGCAGGCCTGTTGGTCAGCCTCTATGCCCTTGGCGTGGCCATCGGCGCCCCCGTGCTGACGGCACTGACCGGCAAGGTGCCGCGCAAGTGGTTGCTGGTGGGGCTGATGGCGCTCTTCACCGCCGGCAACCTGCTGGCCTGGCAGGCCCCGGGTTACGAGAGTCTGATTGTGGCCCGCATCCTGACCGGGCTAGCGCACGGGGTCTTCTTCTCGGTGGGCAGCACCATCGCCACCGGCTTGGTGGCCAAAGAGAAAGCGGCCAGCGCCATCGCCATCATGTTCAGCGGCCTCACCATCGCGCTGGTGACCGGCGTGCCGCTCGGCACCTGGATTGGTCAGGTCTTCGGCTGGCGCGAAACCTTTCTGGTGGTGAGCCTGCTGGGCCTCGTAGCCATGGTGGGCAGCCTGCTCTTGATCCCCAATAACCTGCCCAAAGGAGCAGCCTCGACTATTCGCGAGCAGCTCTCGGTGCTCACCAAAAAGCCCCTGCTGCTGGTCTACGCCAAGACTGCGCTGGGTTACGGCGGCGCCTTCACGGCGTTCACCTTCCTCGCCCCCATCCTGCAGCAGGTGAGCGGCTTTAGCGCCGGCGCGGTGAGCCTCATTCTGCTGGTGTACGGGGTATCGGTCGCCGTCGGCAATATCTGGGGCGGCAAGCTGGCCGACAAGATGGGCCCGCTGCCGGCGCTGAAGCTGCTGTTTGCCGGTCTCGCATTGGTGCTGCTGGTGCTCACCTTCACCGCGCCGCACCCGGTGCTGGCGGTACTGACCGTGCTGGTGTGGGGCGCCTTTGCCTTTGGCAACGTGCCGGGTCTGCAGGTGCTGGTAGTGAAGCAGGCCGAGCTGCACACCCCCAGGGCGGTGGACGTGGCATCGGGCCTCAATATCGCCGCCTTCAACGTCGGCATCGCGCTGGGCTCCATCGTCGGCGGCCTGGTGGTGGAACACCTGGGGTTGATGCACACCCCCTGGATCGGTGCGCTGATCGTGCTGCTGGCCTACGGCCTCACCCATGTCAGCGAGCGGCAGGCCGCCCGGGTTGCCCTCCCCGCCTGAGCGAACCTTCCAGCCGGATGCAAAAAGGCCGACACCTGTGTCGGCCTTTTCATGGCTGCGTCTCAAGACTCCTTGAGATCCTCATCGGCGGCCCAGCGCGCCTCCAGCCAGAGCAGGTTGACCAGCCCGCACAACAGGGCGAAGCCCAGTCCCAGAATCCAGGTGAAATACCACATATCGCATGATCCTTTGGTTGAAGAGGGTTAGTAGAGGCTGTGGCCGTGCTGGCGGATCTGCTGGGCGCTCATCTTGCCGCGCACCACCCGGTAGACCCAGAGGGTGTAGCCGATGTTGATGGGCATCAGCACCCCGACAATCCCCAGCATGATGAAGAGGGTGCGCTCGCTGGAGGTGCTGTCCCACAGGGTCAGGCTACTGGACGGATCCAGCGACGAGGGCAGCACGAACGGGAACAGGGCGATGGCAATGGTCAGCATCATGCTGGCGCAGGCGCCGCCACTGGCGAGCAGGGCCGTGCGCGGCAGCTCGCGGGCGCTGGCCAGGCTGCTCACCATGGGCAGCACCAGGCCGAGCGCCGGCACGCACCAGAGCCAGGGATGGGCGACGAAGTTGGCAAGCCAGCCCTGCTGGGCCACCCCCACCTCCTTCATCAGCGGGGTGAGCGCCCCGTTGATATCCCCGATCTCCAGCACCCGGTAGCCGGCCATCTGGCTGAGCCAGACGCCGCCCAGGGCAAACAGGCCGCTCGCCAGCGGGCCGAGCCAGAGGCTCTGGCGGGCGCAGCGCCGGGCGATCTCTCCCTGGGTCTTGCACTGCAGGAAGCTGGTGCCGTGCAGCAACAGCAGCGCCAGCGCCGTCCCCATGCAGGTCAACAGCAGCGGCCAGTGGAAGTCAAAGGCGCCATAGTGGATGCGAAGGGCCGTATCGAAGCGAAACGGCAGCCCCTGCAGCAAAAAGCCCAAGGTAGCGCCAAACACCAGGGTCGGCAGCAGGCCGCCCATTACCAGGGCGCGATCCCACCAGCGGCGCCAGACCGGATCCGCCAGCTTGCTGCGATAGTCAAAGCCGACCGGGCGCAGGAACAGGCCGAACAGCAGGAACATGAAGGGCACGTAGAGCGCCGAGAAGGCGGCGGCATAGACCAGCGGCCAGGCGGCGAACAGGGCACCGGCCCCGGCGATGAGCCACACCTGATTCCCCTCCCACACCGGCCCCACGCTGTTGAGCAGCACCCGCCGCTCCTCGTCGTTCTTGGCCACCACCGGCAGCAGCATGGCCACGCCGAGATCGAAGCCATCCATCACCACGAAGCCGACCAGCATGAACAGCACCAGCCCCCACCAGATCAATTTCAGAGTTTCGTAATCCATCAGGCAGGACTCCCGTTTTGCAACACTTCACCTTGATAGCGACCCGTCTGCAGGCTGGCGGGCCCTTTGCGGATCACATGACGCAACAAGAACAACTCCACCACCAGCAGGCTGGTGTAGATGAGACAGATGGAGATCAGGCTGAACCAGAGCTGGCCCGGGGTCAGCAAGGAGACGGACGCCGACACCGGCAGCACGTCGCTGATGGTCCACGGCTGGCGACCGAACTCGGCCACGAACCAGCCCGCCTCGATGGCAATCCAGGGCAGCGGAATAGACCAGAACAGGGCCTTGAGCAGACGCGGGGATTGCACCAGCTTGCCCCGGCACAACTGCAGGAAGGCGGCAGCAAACAGCGCCAGCAGCACCACGCCGATGCCCACCATCAGCCTAAAGCTCCAGAACAGCGGCGCCACCTGGGGGATGGAGTCCGCCACCGCCTTGGCGATGGCCGCCTCGTCCGCCTTGCCAATCTCCTTGGCATAGGGGGTGAGCAAGAGGCCATAGCCCAGATCCTGGCGATGACGCTCGAAGGTTGCTCGCGCCGCCTGGTTGCTGCCGTCCGCCCGCATCGTTTCGAGCGCCTCGTGGGCCAGCATGCCGCTGCGAATGCGCTCCTCGTGCCGCGCCTTGAGATCTTTGAGGCCCGTCACCTGCTCATCGAGGGAGCGGGTGGCGATGATGCCCATCAGATAGGGGATCTTCACCGCGGCATGGGTGGTCTCGGCGGCCTGATCCGGAAAGCCGAACAGGGTGAAGGAGGCAGGTGCCGGCTCGGTGTGCCACTCCGCCTCGATGGCGGCCAGCTTCACCTGCTGCACCTCGCCGGTGCGATAGCCCGACTCGTCGCCAAGCACGATGACCGAGAGGATGGCTGCCAGACCAAAGCCCGAGGCGATGGCAAAGGAGCGCAGGGCGAAGCGCACCTCCATACGGCGCAGCAGATACCAGCTGCTCACCCCCATCACAAACAGGGAGGCGGCCACATAACCCGCCGCCACCGTGTGCACGAACTTGACCTGAGCCACCGGGTTGAAGATCACCGCGGCCACGTCCACCAGCTCCATACGCATGGTCATGGGGTTGAACTCGGCGCCGACCGGGTTCTGCATCCAGCCGTTGGCGATGAGGATCCAGAGCGCGGAGAGGTTGGAGCCGAGCGCAACCAGCATAGTCACCAGCAGGTGCTGACCGCGGGAGAGCTTGTCCCAGCCGAAGAAGAACAGCCCCACCAGGGTGGACTCAAGGAAGAAGGCCATCAGCCCCTCCACCGCCAGCGGCGTGCCGAAGATGTCGCCGACATAGTGGGAGTAGTAGGCCCAGTTGGTACCGAACTGGAACTCCAGGGTAATGCCGGTGGTCACCCCCATCACGAAGTTGATGCCAAACAGCTTGCCCCAGAAACGGGTGATGTCTTTGTAGATCACCTTGCCGGTCATCACGTAGGCCGACTCGGCGATCACCAGGATCCAGGACAGCCCCAGGGTGAGGGGCACAAACAGAAAGTGGAACATCGCCGTCGCCCCGAACTGCATTCGGGAGAGGCTGACCACATCATCCAGGCTTATCATGCATGACTCTCTATGTTGCATTTAACAGACAGGTTTTCGCCCGTTAAGTACATCACGGTCCATGACACCTATAACAGATGCAGTTATAGTGAAATACACCTATAACAGTTTAAGCCCACCATGTCCCTATACGGCCAGCTGGCAGATCAGCTGCAACAGCAGATAACGAGCGGCCTCTGGCAGCCGGGGGAGCGCATCCCCTCCATCCGTCAGAGCTGCAAGACTCATGGCCTCAGCCCCATGACGGTGCTGCAGGCCTACCAACTGCTGGAAAGCCGCGGCCTCATCCTGGCGCGGCCCCAATCCGGCTACTACGTCAAGGCCGCCCCCTCCCGCCCGGCCGCCAGCCTGCCCCAGCAGGCCCACTACAGCGGTTCGGTGGACATCAATGATCTGGTGTTCGAGGTGCTGCAGGCGAGCAAGTCGCGGGAGCTGGTGCCGCTCGGCATGGCGGTGGCCGATCCCACCCTGTTCCCCCACCCCCAGCTCGGCCGGGCGCTGGCCAGCAGCATGCGCCGGCTCGACCCCTTCAGCACGGTGGCAGATCTGCCCCCCGGCAACGAGGCGCTGCGCCGGGCCATCGCCCAGCGCTACGCCGGCGAGGGGCTGGCGGTAGATCCCCAGCAGATCATCATCACCACCGGCGCCATGGAGGCGCTCTCCCTCAGCCTGCAGGTGCTGACCGAGCCCGGCGACTGGGTGGTGGTGGAGTCCCCCACCTTCTACGGCGCCCTGCAGGCCATCGAGCGACTCAAGCTCAATGCGGTGGAGATCCCGGTGATCCTGGGGGTGGGCATCGATCTCGCCCTGCTGGAGGAGGCCCTCGCCCAGCGCCCCATCAAGGCGTGCTGGCTGATGGGCAATGTCCAGCACCCGCTCGGTCACACCATGCCGGATGACCACAAGCAGGCGCTGATGGCACTGCTCAACCGGCGCGGGGTGGCGCTGGTGGAGGACGACGTCTATGCCGAGGTCTACTTCGGCCGCGAGCGGCCAAGGCCCATCAAGTATTGGGATACCAGTGGCGACAGCCTGCTGTGCAGCTCCTTTTCCAAGTGCCTGGCGCCCGGCTTTCGGGTCGGCTGGGTGGTGGCCGGTCGTCACGCCGAACGGGTGCAGCGACTGCAGCTGATGTCGACCCTCTCCACCAATGTGCCAAGCCAGCTGGCGCTGGCCGAGATGCTGCGCCAGGGTGGCGTGGATGCCCACTTTCGCCGGCTGCGCCACACCCTGGCCCAGCGCCAGCAGCAGATGCGGGCCGCCCTGCTGCGCCTGCTGCCGGGGGAAGTGAGCATCTCCTCCCCCGATGGCGGCTACTTTCTCTGGCTCGAATTTGACCCGCGCCTCGACAGCCGCGCCCTGCACGCCCAGGCGCTGGCCAGCGGTTTCTCACTGGCCCCCGGCGCCCTCTTCTCCAGCAAGGGGCTGCACAACCACTGTCTGCGCCTCAACAGCTCCCATCCCTGGAGCGAGCAGCTGGAGGCGGCCCTCACCCGGTTGGCCGAGCTCATTCACCAACAGCTGGACTCAGCTCCCGCCAAAGACCAAAAGGCCCCATGACGGGGCCTGTTCCTTGCGAAATTATCTGATTGAAACGGGCTTATCTGGCCATGGTCTGTGACAACATCTTGAACCCCAACGCCTCGTAGAGTGCCTTGGCCCGTTCGTTGAACGACATCACCTCCAGCCGGATCTGGTGGGCACCGTGCGCCTTGCCCCACTCGTCGCAATGGGCGATCAGCGCCTTGCCGATGCCTTGGGAGCGGCGCCCCTCATCGACCACCACGGTGCCGATGCGGCAGATCGGCTCTTTGCTGAGAAACGGGATGGTCTCGTTGATGTCGATGCGGGCGGTCAAAAAACCCACCACGGCCCCCTCCTGCTCGGCGACACAAAACAACCGCCCTTCGGCGGCGATGGCCGCCAGCAAGAAAGTCCGCTCCTCGGGGGATGGAGGACAAAAGACCCGCGGGGCCTGCTCGAAGTGGATCTCTCCTATCTGCCGGTTCAGCTCGAGGATGGCGTCGATATCCTGCTCACGTGCCTTGCGTATTTCCAATGAATGCTCCTTGCCTCTGTGTCCTGGCGATAACGTGCCTGAGCGATGAGACAGTCTCATCTGCTCCCTTTTGTCTGGGCTCCATCATAGTGGCTGCCCGGCCAGACATGAAGGGGCGCAACGACCTTTGGCAGGCATCTGGAAATAACAAGGCCCCGTGACGGGGCCTCATCGACAATCCATGTACTGAGCGGGGGTCAGGCGGGGGCATCCAGCTGGGCCACCTGCCGCTCTATGCTGCCTTTGAGGTTGTCATCGAGCTTGAGGGCGCGCGCCAGCTCGTCCAGATAGCCGCGCTCCATGAAGTGATCCACGTCGATGGCGAGCAGGGAGGCGAGGTAGACCTCGGTCGCCAGCTCCATGTCGGTCACCTCCCGCGCCAGGGCGTGGGGATCGAGCGGGCGGGCCAGCTCGGCATCGATCCAGCGGGCCGCATCGGGTTGCCCCTGCTCGGTCAGGTACTGCTGGATCTTCTGGCGCTCGGCTGCATCGATATGGCCGTCGGCCCGGGCCGCCGCCACCATGGCGCGCACCAGCAGGGCGGCTCTGGCATCCAGCGCATTGCCTTGCAGGGTATCGAGGGGCTGGGTCGGCTGGGCCGGGCTTGACTGCTGGGCCTGCCAATCCTGATAGAGCTTGTAGGCCAGCCCGCCGAGCGCCGCCGCGCCGCCCACCGCCGCCACCTTGCCGCCATATTTGCGCATCTTCTTGTTGCCAAGCAGCAGGGCCATGGCGCCGGCAGCGAGGCCCCCTTGCGCCATCCCCTTCATCTGCGCCTTGCGGCTGTCGCCGCCTTCGTTGAGCCAGCCCTTGCCAGCGCCCATCAATTGCTCCAGCATTTGTTTCATAAGACCTCCTCTTTTGCATGATTTTCCATGCTGGGCTGCGCCCACTGAACTCAAGGTGAATGGATGCCACTGCCACGCCTGTTGCTGCTGACCCTGCTGACCCTGATGGCGTTCGCCGCCAACTCGGTGCTCTGCCGGCTGGCCCTGTTCGAAGAACGGATGGATCCCGCCCTCTTCACTCTGCTGCGCCTGACCAGCGGTGCCCTGGTACTGGTGCTGCTGTGCGGCGCGCGCAAGCAGTCGCCCCGCCAGGGAGACTGGGGGGGAGCCCTGGCCCTGGTCACCTATGGCGCCGCCTTTTCGTTCTCCTACCTCACCCTGACGGCGGGCACCGGCGCCCTGCTGTTGTTTGCCGCCGTCCAGCTCAGCATGCTGGCACCGCCCTTGCTGCGCGGGGAGTCCCTGCCCCGGTGTCAGTGGCTCGGCCTGCTGCTCGCCATGGCGGGTTTGCTGGTGTTGCTGCTGCCCGGCCTCAGTGCGCCGGATCCGCTGGGGGCGGCCCTGATGATCCTGGCCGGCATCGCCTGGGCCAGCTATACCCTGCGGGCCTCGCGCTTTGCCGATCCAATCGCCGCCAACGCCGGCCACTTTCTACGCGCCAGCCTGCCAGCCGCCCTGCTCTATCTGCTGCTCGGGCAGTTGCAGACCAGCCCCGCCGCCATCGGCTATGCCCTGACCTCCGGTGCACTGGCCTCCGGCCTTGGCTATGCGCTCTGGTATCTGGTGCTGCCCCACCTTGGTCGCACCCTGGCCGCCAGCGTGCAGTTGCTGGTGCCTCTGCTCGCCGCCCTGGCCGGGCTCATCTGGTTGGATGAGTCCTGGTCGCTGCGGTTGTTATTGTCATCACTGGGCATTCTGGGGGGGATAGCCCTGGTCATCGCGGGACGCCCCCCTTCAGGAGAAAAGCCATGAAAATTGCCATACTGCTGCTCGGTTGCAGCCTCTCGGCCAGCCTGCTGGCCGCGGTAGAAGACAGGGATGCCAAACAGGCCAAGCTGGATGCCGCCTGCCAGCAGGCCCAGCAGCAGCTGGTCGAGCAGGGCAAGCAACAGCGGATCGACGCCTGCATCAAGGCGGGCGGCAAGGCTGCCAAATGCCAGCAGGAGTTCGCCAGCTTTGGTCAGCGCGAGGGCAACAAGCGGCCCGATCTCAACAACCTGGCTCCCTGCCAGCAGGCTGACGCCTATCGCAAGAGCTACCGGCAATGACCCTCAATCAAGGAGCCCCCATGACCCCACCCCGCGAGCTGACCCTGCAGTTTCTGGCCGAGCCCGCCGACGTCAACTTCGGCGGCAAGGTACACGGCGGCATGGTGATGAAGTGGATCGATCAGGCGGGCTACGCCTGCGCCGCCGGCTGGTGCGGCGGCTACGCGGTGACCGTCTATGTGGGGGGGATCCGTTTTCTGCGCCCCATCCAGATAGGCCAGCTGGTGGAGGTGCACGCCCAGGTGATCCACACCGGCACCACCAGCATGCACCTGGCGGTGGATGTCTACAGCCGCCATCCGGCCAGCCGGGAGCGCCACAAGACTACCCACTGCATCATCATCTTCGTGGCCATGGACGAGAACGGCAAACCGAGCAAGGTGCCCCAGTGGCAACCGCAAAACGAGAGCGATCGGCAGTTGCAACAGTACGCCCTCAAATTGATGGCCCTGCGCGAGCAGATCGAGCAGGAGATGCGCCAGCACCTCTAGCCGGGTCGCCCGCAACACCAGACAGGTCCCCATCCGGGAGCGGCTCTGTATAATGGCGTTTTCCCCGTTATGGAGTCTGTCATGTCATTGGAAACTGCCCCGCCCGAGGTCCAGCTCGCGGTGGATCTCATCGAACTGCTGGAGACCAACCGGATTGAGCCAGCCCTCGCCCTGGCGGCGCTGGCCATCGTCTCCGCGGACTATCAGCGCAAGCTCAACGAAGGCAAGGAGTGCTGAGCGCAGCAGCGCTGCCACCCCATCCTGCCCAGGAGGTGTCATGACAGATCCCATCCGTTTTGAAACCGGCCGCCCCATGCTGCTTGGCGGCCTGCGTCGTCACCATGCCTTCGCCCACGCCGACTTCGGTGGCCAATGGCGCGATTTCAGCGCCCTGGGCCCGCTGCCGGGCCAGCTGGGCGAGCATGCCTATGGCGTCATCTGCGGCGTGACCGCCACCGAGTGCGAATACATGTGTGCGGTGGAGGTCGCCGCGCTGGAGGTGCTGCCCAAGACGCTGGGGCGGATGCGCATCGAGCCCCAGACCTATGCCGTCTTCCTGCATCAGGGGCATGTCTCGGCCATGCCGCATACCTGGCAGCAGGCGCTGGACTGGCTGGCGCAGTCCGCTTACCAGTCTGCCCACAAACCCGACTTCGAGCGCTATGGCGCCGCCTTTGACCCGGACACCGGCAGCGGCGAGGTCGAACTCTGGCTAGCCGTGCTGCCGCGCCAGGTCATCGCCTGAGCATCCAGTGCTCGCGGCCCTGATAAACCGGCAAGGTTTAACCCAGACGAGGGGCTGACTCGGCGCTCGGGCAGTGCAAGGATATGGCTCCCTTACTGCCCGAGAATTGTTATGGATAACCAGGAATGTCTCGACCAGGCCGGTCTCTGGAGCCGCTCCGCCCGCATCATGACGCTGGCCTGCCTCATCGTCTTCATGGCCCAGATGGCCACCACCGTTTACCTTCCCTCCCTGCCCGTGGTGATGACGGATCTCGCCATGACTAGGCAAGGGGCCGAGCTCTCCATCTCGCTGTTCGTCATCGGCGCCGCCCTGCCGGTGCTGTTCTGGGGCGCCGCCGCCGATCGCTACGGCCGCCGGCTGCCCCTCGCCCTGTCACTCTTGCTGTTCGTCGGCCTCAGCCTGCTGCTGGCCACCACCAGCCAGGGGCCGCTGCTCTTGATCCTGCGCACCCTGCAAGGGGTGGCGGCCGGCGGGGCGGCCATCATCGCCCGCATCCTGGTGCGGGATCACTGGCACGGCGATGAGCTGGCGCGCCGCCTCTCGGTGCTCTCCATCGCCTTTATCACCGCCCTCGGCGGCGGTCAGTGGATAGGCGGCCTCATCAGCCGTTATGCCCATTGGCAGCTGGGATTCGTGCTGATGGCCGGGGTTGGCGTGCTGGCGCTGCTCTTGATGAGCAGCCTGCCCCTGCAGGGGCCCAATCCGGCGGCGACGAGCGGTGGCATGTGGGCCCGTTACGCCAGCCTGCTGCGCCGCCCCGGCTTTTTCTGGCCGGCCTGCGCCGGCGGCATCGGCTTTGCCATCACGGTGACCCTGCAGGAGGTGAGCCCCTTCGTGCTGCAGCAGGGGTTTGCCCTCGAGGTCACCACCTTCGGCAGCCTGGGGTTGCTGATCGGTATCGCCTACTTTGCTGGCGCCATGACGGTCAACCGGCGGGTCGCCCAGGTGGGAGGCCGCCAGCTGATGCGCCAGGGGGCCGCGCTCATACTGCTGGCGGCCAGCGGCATGCTGCTGCTCTGGGCACTGGGCGCCCTGCAGGGCAGCGGTGGATTGGTGGCCATGATGACCTGCTACTGCCTCATCATCTTCGGGCAGGCGGTGCTCTTTCCCAACAGCATGGCGCTGGCGGTAAGCGATGGCCGCGAGCACGGCGCCTACGCCATGGCCCTGTGCGGCTTCCTGCAGCAGGGAGTGGCCGGGGTGGCTGCCGCTGGCGCCACCCTGGTGAGCCATCACGGTGCCTGGGCTCCGCTCGTCTTCACCCTGGCGCTCATCACCCTGCTCATCGTGCGCACCAGGGTGCGCTAAGCAGGCATCTGCCTGCGTCCCCTCACCGCTCAGCGGGCCCCATCACCCGATCACACAGGCTGATGAGGGCCTCACAGAGGCGAGTGAGCGGCTCGCCGCGCTCCGCCCCCAGGTGCAGCGCCAGCTCCACCGGCACCACCGCTGGCCAGTGGGTCAGCTCCTGCTGATCCGGCTGCAGCAAGCGCCGGGGCAGCAAGCTGACCCCGATCCCGGCGCTCACCGCCCCCTGCAGGCTGGCCAGGCTGGCGCTGACGTAGGCGATACGCCAGCGTCGCCCCATCCCGTCGAGTGCCTCGGTCACCTGCCGCCGATAGAGCCCTTCGCTCGGGAACACCACCAGCGGCAAGGGATCCCGCTCGCTGGCGGGCCAGGCACGGCTGTCGACCCAGGCCAGCGGCTCGCGCCAGCAGGCGCGCGGCGCCCCCTGTCCCCGCGCCTGTTTGACCAGCGCCAGATCCAGCTCGCCAGCCTCGAAGCGCTGCCAGATCTCGTGGCTGAGGCCGCTGTGCACCTCCAGCCGCACCTGCGGGTAATCGCGGGCAAAAGCCGCCAGCACCGGGGCGATGGCGCCGGCGGCAAAATCCTCCGGGACCCCCAGGCTCAGCTGCAGGCTGGCCTCGGCCACCTGCTCCTCGGCCCGGGCCAGCAGGGCCAGGATGCTGCGGGCCAGCCCCAGCAGCTTCTCCCCCTCTGCCGTGGTCACCACCTGGCGACCGGAGCGGTCCAGCAGCGGGCAGCCGAGCTGCTGTTCGAGGCGCCGCATCTGCTGGCTGATGGTGGACTGGGTGAGGTGTACCCGTTCACCGGCGCGGGTAAAACTGCCGCTGTCGACGATGGCGACAAAGCTGCGCAGCAAGAGGGGATCCAGCATGGCGACTCCATTTACAAAACCACTGGATGTCATTCTATCATTTAATTTCCCCATGACTGATTCCCCCGCTAGGCTGGTCTCCTCCCCTTGCCTCGAGGATCCGTCATGCCCCACTCCCTTGCCGAACCCGCCGGCTCACGCCTGATCGCGTCGCTGACCGCCAACCCCAGCCATCAGGAGTGGCTGGAGCAGGCGCTGCAACTGGCCCTTCATAACCGCCAGCAAGGAGGCCGCCCCTTTGCCGCCCTGCTGGTGCGAGACAACCAGCTGGTGACCAGCGCCGTCAACGGCATGCACCAGGATGGCGACCCCACCCGCCACGCCGAGCTGGAAGCCCTGCGCCAGGCCAGCCAGGTCGGGCCTCTGGCGGGCGCCATCGTCTACGCCAGCGGTCACCCCTGCCCCATGTGCCTGAGCGCCCTGGTGATGAACGGCATTGCCGCCGTCTATTATGCCTTCGATAACGAGGATGCGGCCCCGTTCGGCTTTGACAGCACGGCCGCCTACCACAAGCTGGGCCTGCCCCTCGCGCCAGCCCCCCTGCCGCTTATCAAGCTGCCGAGCCCGCTGGCCGCCGCCGAGCTCTACGGTGCACCAGACCATGGTTGAGGCCCGCATCGATAGGCGCCAGCAGCAGGCCCTGCTGGTGCTGGTGATCCTGATCGGGCTCAACCTGCGGCCGTTTCTCACCGCCATCGGCCCCCTGAGCCGCGACATTGCCGAGGCGCTCGGACTTGGCATGGATACCCTGGCCTGGCTGACCCTGCTGCCGCTCTGGCTCATCGGCGGCGGCGTGCTGCTCACCCCGGCCCTACGCAGTCGCACCGGGCCGCGTCAGCTGCTGGGGGCTGCCCTGCTGCTGCTGGGCATGGGCAGCGCCATGCGCTTCGAGGCGGCCAGCGGCGCCCTGCTCATCGCCAGTGCCGCCCTCTGCGGGCTGGGCTCGGCCCTGGTGCAGGGAGTGCTGCCCGGCCTCATCAAGCAGGCCTTTGCGCAGAAGGTGCCGCTGGTGATGGGCATCTTCTCGGCCTGCATGATGGGGGGCGGGGCGCTGGGGGCCAGCCTCACCCCGCAGCTCGCCGCCCGGCTCGACTGGTCCCAGGCGCTGGCGCTGTGGAGCCTGCCGGTGCTGCTGGCCATGGGCTGGCTCGGCTGGCGAGTACGGCTGCCCGCGACGCCGGTGGCAGTGCCAAGCGGCGGCGAGCAGCGCCTCATCAGCCTGCCCCGCAGCTGGCTGCTGATAAGCTGCTTTGGCATCATCAACAGCGGTTACGGCATCGTCGTTGCCTGGCTCGCGCCGGCCTACATGGCGCAGGGCTGGAGCCCCCAGCAGGGCGGCGAGCTGGTGGCCTGGCTGGCACTGGCCCAGACCGTGAGCGGCCTCGGCCTGCCGCTGCTGGCCGCCCGCCGACTCGACCGCCGCCCCTGGATGGGATTGGCCATCGCCATGCAACTGGCGGGCTTTGGCGGCCTCTGGCTGGCGCCAACTGCCGCCCCCATCCTCTGGTGCATGCTGTGCGGCGCCGGGCTTGGCGGCAGCTTCTCCCTCATCATGGTCATAGCGCTCGATCACCTGCCCGACCCGCGCCGCGCCGGCACCCTCAGCGCCCTGATGCAGGGATTCGGCTTCATGCTGGCAGCCACCGGCCCCTGGGTGGCGGCCCGCCTGCATCACCTGAGCGGTGACTTCGCCGCCGCCTGGCAGTGGCAGCTGGCCGGCCTGGTGCTGATGAGCCTGCTGGTCTTGCGCCTCGACCCGCGTTACTACCCGAGGGCGATGCGACAATCCAGCAACGAAACCACGGCTCCGTTGACACGGGACAACCCTTCCGCCTAGCTCAGTCGCCAAAACAAAAACACCGGCCTGTGGCCGGTGTTTTTTACTGTCAACGCAGGGAGTGAGAGGGGGGCTTAGCGCCCCTTCTTCTGCCGCCCACCCTGACCGGCGCGCGGTTTGCCGGCCGCCGGTTTGGTCCCCTTGTTAGGGGCGCCTTTGCCTGCGCTACCTTTGGCCGCGCCGCCTTTACCGGCAGCCCCCTTACCGGCCGGGCTCTTGCTTTCAAATGCCGACGGCCCCGGCACGTTGGGACGCCCGCCAATCTCGTGGTCATCATCCCGGCGCGGTTTTTTGCCCGGTGCCGGCTTGCCGGCTTGCGCGGCGGATGCCTTGGGTTTACCACCCTGCCCGGCGGCAGCTTGCCCGCCTTTGGCCGGTTTCACCTCGGAGGAGGAGTCTTCAATCAGCTTGAACAGTTCAATCAGCTCGTCGTCGGTGAGATCGCGCCACTCGCCCACCGGCAACCCCTTGAGGCTGACGTTCATGATGCGGATACGCTCGAGCTTGGTCACCTCGAAGCCGAAGTGCTCGCACATGCGGCGGATCTGGCGGTTCAGCCCCTGCACCAGGGTGATGCGAAACACGAACGGCGCCTCTTTCTTCACCTTGCACTTCTTGGTGACGGCCCCCAGGATCGGCACCCCGGCGCCCATGCCCCGGATAAACTCGTCGGTGACCGGCTTGTCGACGGTCACCAGATACTCTTTCTCGTGATCGTTGCCCGCCCGCAGGATCTTGTTGACCAGATCGCCGTGGTTGGTCAGGAAGATGAGCCCCTGGGAGTCCTTGTCGAGCCGGCCGATGGGGAAGATGCGGGTACTGTGGTTGACGAAGTCGACGATGTTGTCCTTCTCGCCCGCCTCGGTGGTGGAGACGATGCCCACCGGCTTGTTCAGGGCGATGAAGACCAGGCTGTCCGCCTCGCGCGGCTCGATCACCTGGCCGTTGACCTTGACCAGATCCCCGGCAAACACCTGATCCCCCACCCCGGCCCGCTTGCCGTTGATGAAGACGTTGCCCTGCTCGATAAAGCGGTCGGCCTCGCGACGCGAGCAGATGCCGCTCTCGCTGATGTATTTGTTCAGGCGCATGGATTCATCAGCCAGCATGGGTCACCTGCCACTGGCCTGCGGCCTGGATCCGGGTCATCAGGGCGGCACACTGCCGGTTCACTAACTCAAAATTGTGCATATCATTCCATCTTCAAAAAAGGCCGTTACCGACCTGTCCGGCAAAAAGCGCCGACACATTAACATATTGCCCCCTGACACACGCCGGATAGTTGCACTCGGCCCGCCCCCTTCTTGCAAAATGCGCCCCCTGTCACGCGGCCAGCCCCCGGTATTGCATCGTCATGCGCGGCCATTCGATTGCCGCCGGCACCGCCGAAGTCAGCATGGTAATGGCCACTTCCGCCGTTGTGCGGGGTTCTCTCGCTACGCTATAAAGATGCATGAAATATGCAATAAACAATAACCCAAGCCAAATGACAGCAACATTTTCTTGCTATTTATTAATCAAAAATGCATAAAAAGATTTTGATTCGCGCGAATTATCTGCCCCTTCCGGCGCTCTTTTCTGCTGTTTTCGGCGATTCGCACAACAATTTTCGCCCAATCGCGAAAAACACCAAATATTCACCTGCATCCAGGCCTGACAAAAACCATAAATTTGGTTGCAGGGTGTGCACTTTTCTCTGGCAAGAGGCCACTTTTACCCTTCACTACAGGAGTTACAGATGAGTCATTCCCTCTCCCAGGCGGATTTTCTGGCCCAGGTCGCCAGCCGCAACCCCCATCAACCGGAGTTCATTCAGGCCGTGAGCGAGGTGATCGCCTCCATCTGGCCCTATGTGGTGCGCCACCCCCGCTACCTGCAGCACGGCCTGCTGGAGCGGCTGGTGGAGCCGGAGCGGCTGATCCAGTTCCGGGTGAGCTGGGTGGATGATCGAGGCCAGGTGCAGGTGAACCGGGGCTACCGGGTACAGCACAGCTCCGCCATCGGCCCCTTCAAGGGGGGGATGCGCTTTCACCCCTCGGTGGATACCTCGGTGCTCAAGTTCCTCGCCTTCGAGCAGACCTTCAAGAACGCCCTCACCACCTTGCCCATGGGCGGCGGCAAAGGGGGCAGCGATTTTGATCCCAAGGGCAAGAGCGAGGGAGAGGTGATGCGCTTTTGCCAGGCGCTGATGCTGGAGCTGCATCGCCACCTCGGCGCCGATACCGACGTGCCGGCCGGTGACATCGGGGTGGGCGGGCGCGAAGTGAGCTATATGGCGGGCATGATGAAGAAGCTCACCAACAGCGCCGAGTGCGTCTTTACCGGCAAGGGGCTCTCCTTTGGCGGCAGCCTGATCCGCCCGGAAGCCACCGGTTACGGCCTGCTCTATTTCGTCGAGGCCATGCTGGCCAACCGGGGGCAATCCCTGGACGGCATGACGGTCTCTGTGTCCGGTTCAGGCAACGTGGCCCAGTACGCCATCGAGAAGGCGATGGCCCTCGGCGCCCGGGTCATCACCGCCTCCGATTCTGGCGGCACCGTCTACGATCCGGCAGGCTTTACCCCCGAGAAACTGGCGCGACTGATGGCGCTCAAAAACGAGCAGCGCAAACGCATCGCCGATTACGCCCACGAAGAGGGGCTGGAGTTTTTCAACGGCCGCACCCCCTGGCATCTGCAGACGGACGTCGCCCTGCCCTGCGCCACCCAGAACGAGCTGGATGAGTCGGACGCCGTCACCTTGATTGCCAATGGCGTGCAACTGGTGGCCGAGGGGGCCAACATGCCGAGCAGCGCCGCCGCCATCCGCCGCCTGCACGAGGCCAAGGTGCTGTTTGCCCCGGGCAAGGCCGCCAACGCCGGCGGGGTCGCCACCTCGGGCCTCGAGATGAGCCAGAACGCCCAACGCCTCTGCTGGAGCCGGGAAGAGGTGGACGCCCGCCTCAAGGGGATCATGACCAGCATCCACGCCACCTGCGTACACTATGGCCAGGATGATACGGGTCACGTGAACTACGAAAGCGGCGCCAACATCGCCGGCTTCGTCAAGGTGGCCGACGCCATGCTGGCTCAAGGGGTCTGCTGACGCCGCCAGCAACCACGAAGACGGACAGCATTACCACAGAGGGCAGCCCCGGGGCTGCCCTCTGTTTGCTCGGATGAGCCGCTCACTGTCTGTACTTATCACCTTGTTTCCCTTAGGCTTTAAGCCAGCTTTCGACCCTTAGTACGGCCGCCGTGGACGCGGGGCCGCCCCTCTTTTATCAGTGCCAAGGACTCTCCCATGCTGGCTCGCACCCGCCACCTCGTTCGCCGCCTTCTTCTCAGCCTGCTGGGCTTGCTGCTGCTCGGCTGGGCCCTGGTAGCCTACTTCGCCTGGCAGGCGGCGCCGCTGCAGCCCTGGCACACCCTGGTACCGCCCGAGCTCAGCGCCGAGCAGCTCGATAACAGCGACTGGCAGGCCTATCTGGCCCACGAGCAGCAGCTGTTCGAGCTGGTGACCAAGGAGGTGATCGCTAGAACGCCGCCGGAGCAGCAGCTCGACAGCAATCGCTACTATCAGGATGCCCCCATCAATCCGGCTCATTTTGCAACCGACTGGAACCGCTCCTATCTGCTGCGCCCGAGCGGCGAGGTGAAAGGGGTGGCGGTGTTCCTGCACGGTTTGACCGACTCCCCCTACAGCTTGCGCCACCTGGCCCAGCGCTACCGCGAGCAGGGCTTCATCGCCCTGGGGCTGCGCATTCCGGGCCACGGCACCGTGCCGGCCGGGCTGGTCGACATCGACTGGGAGACCTGGCTGGCCGCCACCCGGCTGGCGGTGCGCGAGGCCAGGGTGCTAGCGCCAAGCCCGCTGCCGCTGCATCTGGTGGGATTTTCCAACGGCGGGGCGCTGGCGGTGAAATATGCGCTCGATGCGGAAGGTGACAAGACTGGGGCACTGGCAAGGCCGGATCGGCTGGTACTTATCTCCCCCATGATAGGGGTGACCCGCTTTGCCCGCTTCGCCGGCCTCAAGGCGGTGCCCGCCCTGCTGCCCGCCTTTGCCAGCGCCGCCTGGCTCGACACCATGCCGGAGTTCAACCCCTTCAAGTACAACTCGTTTCCGGTCAACGGCGCACGCCAGTCCTACCGGCTGACCCACGCCATCCAGCAGCAGGTGCGTGAGCAGGCCGCCAGCGGCGAGCTGGCGGCCTTCCCGCCCACCCTCACCTTCCAGTCGGTGATGGACTACACCGTCAGTACCCGCTCCATCATCGCCGATCTCTATCACTTCCTGCCTGCCAACGGCAGCGAGCTGGTGCTGTTCGACATCAACCGCGGCACCCTGTTCGGCCCATTGCTGAGCAGCGCCTCCGAACTGGCGCTGAGCCACCTGCTGCCGCGCCCGCCGCTCTCCTACCGGCTGACGGTGGTGGGCAACCAGGCTCCCGCCAGCACCCGCACCCAGGCCAGTAGTTTGCCGGCCGGTGGCGGGCCTGAGCAGATCCAGCCTCTCGACATCGACTACCCCAGGGAGATCTACTCCCTCTCCCACGTGGCCCTGCCCTTCCCGATGGATGACCCCCTCTACGGCATGGCGCCACGGCCCGAGCAGCGGGAACAATACGGCATCAACCTGGGGGGCCTGGCACTGCGCGGTGAGCGCGGGGTGCTGATCGTCAACCCCGGCGCCCTCACCCGTACTTCCTCCAACCCCTTCTATCCCTATCTGCAGGAGAAGGTGATAGAGACGCTGACCGCGCCAGCCCAACCGCCGGCCGGCAAGCAGCCAACCCCGGTCTGGGACAGCGAAGACGAAGCCGCCTATCAGGCGGAGCGGGAACAGTTTCTACAGGATGCGCAGGAGAGCGAGGCTCCCTTTTAGAGAGCCCTGGCCAGGGCTCATTGAGGCTGTACGTCAGGATGGGGCCAGCGCGAGGCCTCTCGCCACTTGCCCCGATCGTCCCGGCAGGGCGACATCCACTGGCCGTCACCCGATGCCAAGCGCCATCAGGGATAACGGCTGATCTCAATCAGGTTCTGATCCGGGTCCAGGCAGTAGACCGACTCGATGGGGCCGCAGGCCCCGCTCTTGGTCACCGGCCCCTCCACTATCTCCACCCCGTGGCAATGGAGCTGGGCGATGACCTGTTCCAGCGGCCAGCGGGTGATGAGGCAGAGATCCCCCGAACCCACCTGCGCCCGGTTGCGCGGCTCCTGCCCCAGCAGTTGCAGATTGATCTTCTGGTTGCCAAAGCGCAGGGCCCGGCGCCCCGCCCCGAAGGTGATGGCTTCCATGTTGAGCACTGAGCTGTAAAACGCGACGGCCCGCTCGATATCACTGACCGTCAATACCAGATGGTCGATATGGCTGATCATGTCCCCTCCTGGCTGATGTGTGTCGATAGCGCTGGCCCGACAGACGGGCCTGTGGGCGCCCTCATCATACCCAATTGTCTACCAATCAACTGTGCCGAATGGCGCAAAGATGGCCGAGCAAAGCCGCTAGCTGAGTGAAGGCGGCGGTGGCCTTCACTGCTGCGGACCACACGCCTGATCACGCTGGGCCAGCAGGGTTTCATCATCACTGTCCATCGCGGCCAGAATGGCTTGATTGCAGGCGCGCTCAGCCTGCCGGGCCGCATCCGGTTTGCTCTCGCGAATGTCGGCGATCATGGGGCGGTAGTTAACTGAAGCGGCGCAATACATGGCGCGATACTGAGGCTGCTGTGAGTGGCTGTCATCCTGGCGCGACAACTGATCGCACAGCTTGCTAAATAGCGCTGCCGCCTTGACGGTGCATTGGCTGAAGCGCCGTGCATCCTGCTCGTAGCTGCGGCAGACGCTTTTCGGCTGCAGCTGCCAAAACTGGAAGGCAAAGGGGATTTGTTCCCCCTCATACTCCACCACCAGCGACTTGAGCTCAGTGCCATAAATATCCGATACCTGCTGCTGTACCAGATTGAGATAAGCCGAGAAAAGATAAGAAACCGGATCCATCACCACCTCCTTGTGGTTGACCTGGGTGAACTGACGTTTGTGACGCCCCTGCGCTAAGCCCCTAATTAAAGGACCCACTCTAGCCTACCGTTTACTATCAGCTAATTGCTTGATGATGAACACATTATTGTGCCAACACAGCTGAAATAAGGTGTCGATTGGATTAAGATGCGCGCCATATCAGGTAACTCGGATGGGGCCATCCCGATCATGTCGGGGCTCAAGGCGACCGAGAAACAGTGCTGAGGAGCCAGTTTTGCGCGGGACATGGACAGAAGAGGAACTAAGGGCGACGGTCAGCGTCTACCTGGCGATGCGCACCATGGAGCAAAATGGCATCCCCTTCGTCAAAAAACGCTATTACACCGAACTTGCTAACCAGTTTGGCCGCACCGAGAAGGCATTCGAATATCGAATGCAGAACATTTCCTATATCTGCGCCCTGCTAGGGCGGACCTGGGTATCAGGTCTCAAACCGGCTAAAAACGTGGGCCCCCACAATGCCGCCATCATAGAGCGACTGCTCTGTGAACTCGATGGCCAACCCTATACCGGCAAGGCTGCTTTTGAGCATCAAGTGAGCCGCTACAAGATCAAGCCAGTACTCCCCACGCCCATCGGCATCCAAGAACCACAGCAGCGTTATGCAACCAACACAAGCTATGGGCGAGATCCAAAGGTGAAGGCTTGGGTATTGATGACGGCGGCAGGCCATTGCGAAAGCTGCGCACAACCGGCCCCTTTTCATGCCACCACGGGGGGCGCCTTCTTAGAGGTGCATCATCTGCGCACACTCGCCGAAGGGGGTTCGGATACCATCAGTAACACAGTGGCGCTCTGCCCTAATTGCCACCGTGAGCTGCACTATGGCGTCAACCAGGCACATAAACGTGAGGCCCTTTATCAGGCGCTGCCCAGGCTGGTGCGAGAATAACGTGCCTTCTGCGCTCATAAAAAAATGGCTCGCCAATGGCGAGCCATTTTGGTCTGGGTCAGCAGGGGATCCGCTCGATGCGGCCGTCGCTCAGTTTGAAGAAGGCATCTTGCGGCAGCTCCTGCAGCCAGGTGGTGGTGTAATCCAAGTCCGCATAGGCGCCGCGCAGCATGGCGCCGAACAGGCCGTGGGAGACCACGATGGCGCGCTCGGCGATCTGCTCATCCTGCAGCCAGCTCAGCGCCCGGCCTTGAATGCTCTGAAAACTCTCCCCCTCAGGGGCTTGCAGATACCAGTCAGGCTGTTCCAGATCCAGCTCGGGGTGGGCCGCCAGCAGCTCGGGCACCCGGCGACTCTCCCACTCCCCCATCCCCAACTCCACCAGCCGCTCGTCCCAGACGATACGCGCTTGGTCCAAGCCAAGCTGCTGACACACCCGCTCCGCGGTCTGGCGCGCCCGACCGAGGGGGCTGGCGTAAAGGGTCCAGTCGGCAGGCTCCGCCAGGAGCTTGGCCAGACGAGCCCCCATGGCGAGGGCCTGGGCTTCGCCCTTGGCGGTCAGTTCGGAGTTGCAGCGCCCCTGCAGCCGCAGTTCGGCGTTGTAACGGGTCTGGCCGTGGCGCAGCAGATAGAGGGTACGGGACATGGTTTCTCCAGCAGGTTCAATGAGATAACAAAGACAGAAGAGGCATGATAACAGATGCGCCGGGGCAGCCAAGGCGCAGGCGGGGGGCGGAAAAAACAAAACGGGCCAATGCTGACCCGTTAATGCTGGCTGGCGGCGCGCGCTCAGCCCTTCTTGATCTCCCGCAGATAGCGGTAGATGGAGTGAACCGAGATGCCGAGCTGGCGAGCGGCTATCTGGGCGCTGTCCTTGAGCTCGAAGATGCCGAGCTCGTGCAGCTGGTTGACCATGACCCGGGTCTTCTGGGACGGGGGCACCGCCTCATTGCCGCGCACCTCGGCACTGACGGTGTCGATGGTGCTGTTGAGGGCCTCGTCGATGTTGCGGGCAAACACCTCCGGGGTGGCGTGACCATCGTGGCCGTGCAAGCACTCCGGCATCATGGTACGCAGCACGGATTGCAGCGGGGCATCCATGTCGGTGTTGATGCAGAGCAAGCCGATGGCCTGCCCCTCGCCATTGCGAATGACGGTGGTGAGCGAGCGCAGCGTCTTGCCGGTGGCGCACTTGGTCATGTAGGGGCTGGAGATATCCTGCCCGCTCTTGAGTTTCATCATCGCCAGGTTGGTGATGGGGGCACCGACGCTGCGCCCCGTGATATGGCCGTTGGCAATCTTGATGATCGACGGATTGCGCGCATCCAGGCTGTGCAGCAGCACCTCGGTGTGCTGACCATACATAGCGGCGATGCCGTCCACGATGATCTCCATCGCCTTGAGGATCTCGAAATCGGTCTGACTCAGCTCTTGCAGCTTCACATTGAAACCTTATAAAAGGGCCGCCGACCCGGGCAAGGGTGGCAGCCGACAGGGACACTCAGGCGGACATGATATCAATAATGGTGCTGTCTGTGGCAGACATGCCGTCTTTGACCATCTGGCCCACGTTGCGAATGGTCTGCTCCACGTTGCCCGCCACGATCCCCTGCCCCGACACTGCATGGCTGTTGAGCGCCATCAGGAAGCCGCGCACCGCCGCCCCGGAGGAGGTGCTCACCTTCATGGCGCAGGAGGCCTTGGCGCCGTCGCACACCATGCCGGCGCTGTCGCTCAGCACGTTCTGGATGGCGTGGCAGGATTGTTCGAAACTGCCGCCCGCCAGATAGACCATGGCCATGGCGGCCGCCGCGCTGGTGACCGTGTTGCCGCAAAAGGCTGACAGCGGCGGATAGTGGGACTTGATGTAGATGGCCCCCAGGTGGCTCATGATGAGGGCGCGGGCCAGCTGCTCTTCGCTGGCACCGAAGCGCTCGGCGATGACCACCACCGGGATGGTGGCGGCGATGCCCTGGTTGCCGCTGCCAAAGTTGCTCATGGCCGGCAGACTGGCGCCCCCCATGCGGGCATCGGAGGCCGCCGCGGTGCGCATCACGATGCGGTTCATCACGTCCTCGCCGATGAGGCCGGCCTGGATGTTCTGCTGCATGGTGCGGCCGATCTCGAGGCCGTAGGGGTTGTTCATCCCCTCGTCGGAGAGTTTGCCGTTGAGCTCGGAGGCCTGCAGGGTAAAGCGGATCTGCTCGAACTCCACCTGGGTGGCGAACTCATGAATGGCGGCGATGCTGATGTCGACCCCGTCGCAGATGGCACCGGTGGCGCCGCCCTGGCCCTGCTCGGCCGTGAAGGTTACTTCATCATTGCGGCGCTGCTCGACGATGCGGGTATGGCCGCCGCACAGGGTCACCTCGGCGCTGTGCTCGGTGCCCTCTGCATCAAGGCCCAGCAGCCGGACCCGGCAATAGATGAACTCGGGGGCCGAGGTACGGCTCACCTGCACCTGGCCTGCATCGATCAACTCCTGCGCCTCTGCGACCTGGGCCGGCGTGATGGCGGCCAGCACCTCCAGCCCGGCCTCGGCGTTGCCGCCGATGGCACCGGCGGCAGCGGCAATGGCCAGCCCGATCTTGCCGGTGCCCGGCACATAGACTCCCATGGAGTTCTTGTAGAGGTTGTCCGAGACCACCACCTCCAGCCGGACGGGCTTGCAGCCCAGTTGCCGGGCGGCGACGGCGGCGGCATAAGCGGCGGCGATGGGCTCGGTACAACCCAGCGCCGGTTTGACAACCTGTTGAATAATCTGCAGATACTGCTGCCACGCTTGCTTCATCAGAACACCCTTTCTATCAACATTAACCAGCGATGTGAGCGATCGCTTCCACTTCCACCCTGACACCCATCGGCAGATCCTTCACCGCAAAGCAGCTGCGGGCCGGGCAATCTTTCAGGAAATAGCGTTTATAAACCTCGTTGAACGCGGCAAAATCACTGATCTCGGCGAGATAGCAGGTAGTCTTGAGCACGGTATCCAGGTTGCCGCCGGCGGCTTCCAAGACATGCTTGAGGTTCTCCAGCGCCTGACGGCTCTGGGCTTCGATGCCCCCTTCCACCACGCCGCCCTGCTGTTTGCACACCGGCAGCTGGCCAGATGTAAAGATGAGGTCGCCATAGGCAGTGCCATGGCTGTAGGGACCGATGGCATCGGGTGCGGCATCCGCCACGATGATCTTTTTCATATCGCCACTCCTTAAAATGCAATTATTTTTGCAATCAATAGTCTCGTCTTGTTCAACATTATTTGCTTATTAGGCATTCCATTCAACTAAAACCTGCAAAAACAGCGATAAATTCGGTAGCAGGCGCAAATTGAAAGCGTGATCTGTCTCCCTCTTTAGGTAGAAGGGCGATAAAAAGCATTGTTTTGCCGCTTTTTATTCAACTATATTTGCGCCTGATTTTTACCCCTACAAAAACAAGGTATTTTATGGACGCGCACAGTACGACACTCACCCGGCCCGTGATGGGCACGCTGGAATGGAAAGAAGCGGTTCGTTTTGACAGCACCGACTGGGGCTGGGTCATCATGAGCATCGGCATGGCCATCGGGGCGGGGATCGTCTTCCTGCCGGTGCAGGTGGGATTGATGGGGCTGTGGGTGTTTCTGCTGTCGGCGGTGATCGGCTACCCGGCCATGTACATGTTCCAGCGCCTCTTCATCAATACCCTGGCCACCTCGCCCGAGTGCAAGGACTACCCCAGCGTCATCAGCGGCTACCTCGGCAAGAACTGGGGCGTGCTGCTTGGCGCCCTCTACTTCGTGATGCTGGTGATCTGGGTATTCGTCTACTCCACCGCCATCACCAATGACAGCGCCTCCTTCCTGCAAAGCTTCGGGGTCACCCAGCAACTGCTCTCCGAGAATCCCTTCTACGGGCTGGTACTGATCTGCGCCCTGGTGGCGCTGGCCTCGCGCGGCGAGAACCTCTTGTTCAAGATCTCCACCTTCATGGTGCTGACCAAGATCAGCGTGGTAGCAGTGCTCGGCCTGATGATGGTGGGCAAGTGGGATGCAGCCAACATCACCGCCATGCCGGCCAGCGGTGACTGGCTGAAGGATGCCATCGTCATGCTCCCCTTCACCCTCACCTCCATTCTCTTCATCCAGAGCCTGAGCCCCATGGTGATCTCCTACCGCTCGCGGGAAAAATCCCTGGAAGTGGCCCGCTTCAAGGCGATGCGCGCCATGAACATCGCCTTTGGCATCCTGTTCGTGGTGGTGTTCTTCTACGCCGTCTCCTTCACCCTGGCCATGGGCCACGAGCAGGCGGTCAAGGCCTCCGAGGAGAACATCTCGGCGCTGGCCATGGTGGCGCAAGGCATGCCGGGCCAGACCCTCAAGCTGCTCAGCCTCACCCTCAACATCTTCGCGGTGATGACCGCCTACTTCGGCGTCTATCTCGGCTTTCGTGAGGCCTGTCAGGGGCTGGCGATGAACCTGCTGCGCCGGGTGATGCCGGAAGATCGCATCAACAAGGGGCTGGTGGGCAAGGGCATCATGCTGTTCACCGTGCTGCTCTCCTGGGGGGCCATCGTGCTCAACGCCCCGGTGCTGAGCTTCACCTCCATCTGCAGCCCCATCTTCGGCATGGTGGGGTGCCTCATCCCGGCCTACCTGGTCTATCAGGTGCCGGCGCTGCACAAGTACAAGGGGGTCTCCCTCTACATCATCATCGTCACCGGCCTGCTGCTCTGCGTCTCGCCCTTCCTGGCGTTCAACTGAGCCACGACCTTCTCCAATCGGCAACGGGCCCCCCTGAGGGTGGCCCGTTTTTCTGACCCATTCAGCCCCCCTCGCCATGGGAAAAAGCCAAGGGGATCACAACTTCCACCCCGCCCCCAGCCGAGCCACCCGACGAGGAGTAATATCCAGCCATCCCGCTACACGCCCCGTCGGGGCCCGAGGCTTCATATGAAATGGATATTCACGCCCGCCATCCGGCTCGGCAATCAGCTCTCCTTCAAGTACAAGTTTTTGCTCTGGTCCTGCCTGATGCTGCTGCCGCTCGCCTACAGCATGACCAACCTGCTGGGTCGGCTGCAGGATGACAACGCCCAGGCCCGCAAGGAGCTGGCCGGCGTGGTCAAGCTGGCGCCGCTGCCCGCCATCGAGCAGGCCCTGCTGACCCATCGCAACCTAGTCACCCGGCACGGCTATGAGCAGAACCCGGTCGGCGAGGAGGAGGTCAAGGCCGCGGCCCGGGCCGTCGATGCCAGCCTGGCCGCCTTCGCCGCCACCAAACAGCAAAACCCCGTGTTCGATACCCTCGCCCAGGAGTGGTCCAGCCTGCAAAGCGAGGCGCTGGGGCTCGAGGTGGATCAGAGCAACCTGCGCCACGACAAGCTGCTGACCGAGGTACGCCACCTCTACAAGAGCATCACCGCCGCCAGCAGCCTGGTGCAGGATCCCGCGCTCGGCACCTACTACATGGTGGTGCTCGCCAGCGAGCGGCTGCCGCAGCTGCGCGATCTGCTGGCCCAGGTGCGGGACAGGGCCGCCACCATCGCCGACTTCGGCCTGTTTCAGGCCCAGGGCTATAGCGCCCTGCGCTTTCGCCTCGACCTCATCAACGCCACCCTGCAGGAGCTGGAGGCCGACCTGACCCTGCTCTATGAGATGGCCCCCGCCTATCGCAGCGAGCTGGGCCAGCAGACCGACGCCCTGCTGCAGCAAGCCCATCAGGGGGTCGACACCCTGGAAAACAAGATGATGAAGGATCAGCAGGTGCAGCTCTCCAGCAAGGAGGTGCTGGCGCTGGGGGATGGGCTGGATGCCGCCATCACGGCGCTGGCGGGTCAGGTGCGCCAGCGGCTGGAGGCGGACCTGCACCAGCGCATGACCACCAACCAGCACCACTTCTGGTGGGTGACCGGGCCGCTGACCGCCATCCTGCTGGTCTATCTCTACCTGATGATCGGCGCCTACCTCTCCTTGCGCGGCACCGTGGGTCGGGTGCGGGAGATCGCCGCCCGGGTCAACGCCCAGGATCTCAGCCAGCAGATCGAGATCGTCGGCCAGGATGAGCTGGCGGCCATCAGCCGGGATTACAACGTGACTCTGCAGACCCTGCGCACCCTGATGCTGCGGGTGCGGGAGAACGGCGTCAGCGTGGTGGAGAGCGCCACCGAAATCGACGCGCGGACCTGCCGCTCCCAGGAGGTGATCGCCGATCAGCAAGGGGAGACCCATCAGGTGGCCACCGCTATCAAGGAGCTGGCTGCCACCTCCCACGACATGGCAGGCAACGCCCAGCAGGCCGCTCGCATGACCCAGGAGGCGCAGGCCGTGGTGGGCCAAGGCGAGGCGGTGGTCGAGCGTACCATCAAGGCCATCGACCACATCAACCGCGAGGTGCTGCGCACCGCCGAGACCATCGGTCAGCTGGAGCAGCAGTGCAGCCAGATTGGTGGCGTCATCGGGGTGATCCGCGGCATCGCCGAGCAGACCAACCTGCTGGCGCTCAACGCCGCCATCGAGGCGGCCCGCGCCGGCGAGCAGGGGCGCGGCTTCGCGGTGGTGGCCGACGAGGTGCGCTCGCTGGCCAACCGCACCCAGGGGGCCACGGTCGAGATCCAGCAGATGATCGAGCAGTTGCAAACCGGCGCCCGCGCCTCGGTCAGCGCCATGTCCGCCGCCAGCCGCGAGGCGCAGGAGGGGGTCGGTCTGGCCCAGGAGGCTCAGCAGGCCTTTGGTGCCATCACCGAGCGGGTGGGCAGCATGGTCGACACCAACTCGGTGATCGCCAGCGCCATCGAGCAGCAGGGGGCCGTGGTCAACGAGATAGAGCGCAACGTGGTGCGCATCTCCGATGGCAGCGACGAGGCGCTGCAGGTGGCCAACGCGGCCCGCGACGCCGCCCGCCAGATCCACCAGCTCACCGAGCAGCTGCGTGCCATGGTGCAAAGCTTCGTGCTCTGAGCCAGCCCCCGTCACTCACCCCATCACCAGCCCCTTGCCGGGGCTGGCTTTTTTTGCCAATTCAGACCGTCAGGCTGCATTGTTTTTCTTGGCGAAAAAAGTATCAACTGCCCATTGTGCGATGAGGAGAAAGCGGGGTAATCTTCAGCCACAACAAGATTCGAACGTTACCTTTATTGCCTGCAACAGGCCCGGGGATCAGTTCGACGCCCGAGAAACAGTTCGACGAAAGTTCGGCGAGAGGAAGCTCGCATCACGACACACAAGTTCAGGCGAGGTATCGCAAATGGCGAAGTACCAGTTTTTCTCTATCCCGGCCTCCAACCGGCAGCAGTACACCTTTATCGACATGGCCTCCCCCACCTTCCTGCCCGAGAAAGAGGCGCTGCTGGCGCAGGGGTTCGAGGTGGAAGAGGATTTCATCGACGCGGCCAACCCGCGCGAGGCGGTGGAGAAGTATCGCTCCCACTTCCTCTATGTGGCCGATGAGATAGGCAAGTCGGACGCCGGTTACGCCGCGGCCATCGCCGTGCAGGCGCTCGGCAAGACACTGCTGGGGCAAAACCGAGACAATTGAGCAGATAAATGAAGCGCGGCCAGCGGCAAGCTGCCGATGGCCGCAGGCAATGCTGGCAATGCTGGCAATGTAGTTCAGCAGCGGGCGAGCTGGCGGAGCATCTCGATAAGTTCCTCCTCGCTGCTGGGCTCATAAGCCAGCTGCAGGCTCGGCGCGGCGCCCCCCATCAGCATGTAGACGTGGGTGCTGCAGTGATCGTAGTGATACCACTTACCGTCGATACAGACGTCGGTATAGCATCTCGGGTCCCTTTCAAGTTCCATACGCACATCCTTTTGTTACATCCCTTCAACATCACTCTGACCGTAAGATAACCCGGCCGCTGCAAACTTGATGCAGATCAAGGGAAGCGACGGCCGACGCGGATATCTGCCGGATCTGCGGCCCATGGGGCCCAACACCGACATCTATCAGCCGCACTCAACCCAAGATGCACCCCGCCGGCGCCTGCTGCGGATCATGCGCAACAAAAACGGCGCCCGCAGGCGCCGTTTTTTTATGCCCGCACCACGTGGTCTCGCGGGGCGGGTGAACAAGCCTTGGGCTTATTCGTCTTCCAGGTAGGCGTAGCCTTGCAGACCCAGCTCCAGCTCGTCGAGCAGGGCCTTGCGGGTCGCGTCGTCCAGCGCCGGGTGGGAGACGATGCGCTGGTAGTTCTCGCGGATGACGGACGGGTCGATGTTGACGTAACGCAGCAGCTGGTCGACGGTGTCGCCGCGCACCACGTTGCGAATGTCCATCTTGCCTTCGTCATCGAGCCACACTTCCGCGCAGTGGGTGTCACCGAACAGGTTGTGCAGATCCCCCAGGATCTCCTGATAGGCACCGACCAGGAAGAAGCCGACGTGGCACTCTTCGTTCTCGCCATACACCGGCATCGGCAGGGTGCTCTCGACCCCCAGACCGTCAACGTAGTGCTCGACCTGACCGTCGGAGTCACAGGTGATGTCCATCAGGATGCCGCGGCGGGTGAGCGGACGCTCGAGACCGGCCAGCGGCATCACCGGGAACACCTGACCGATACCCCAGGCATCCGGCAGGGACTGGAACAGGGAGAAGTTGGCAAAGCACTTGTCCGCCAGTTTCTCGGAGAGCTCGTCCGCCAGCGCACGGTGGTTGCGGTTGACCGGGTTGAGCAGCTCTTTGAGCGCCAGACAGGTGTTCTGGTGCAACATCTCGGCCCAGGCGCGTTGCTCCAGGTTGAGCAAGCCCATGGTGTACTGGGTATTGACGTCACCCAGGTCAGCCACCGAGTCGTGGAAGATCTCCAGCAGGGAGGGATCTTCGCTGCGCAGGTCCAGCCAGCCTTTCCACATGTTCTGCAGAATGGTGGGCGCATCGTCGTCCGGTGCGCTGATGTCGTTCATCTCCACCCCTTCGGCACCAATGATGTTGGTAACCAGCACGGCGTGGTGAGCGGTCAGGGCACGGCCGGACTCGCTGATGATGGTCGGGTGCGGCAGGTCGAACTCGCGGCAGACATCGCCGATGCCCCACACCACGTTGTTGGCGTACTCGGAGAGGCTGTAGTTGGCGGAGCAGTGGCTCTGGGAACGGGTTCCCTCGTAATCCACCCCCAGGCCGCCACCCACGTCAACCACTTCGATGTTGGCACCGAGGCGACGCAGTTCGGCGTAGAAACGGCCGCACTCGCGGATGCCGCCCTGGATGTCGCGGATGTTGGCGATCTGGGAACCCAGGTGGAAGTGCAGCAGTTGCAGGCAGTCCAGCTTGCCCAGCCCGCGCAGACGCTCGATCAGCGCCAGGATCTGGGAGGCGGACAGACCGAATTTGGACATGGAGCCGCCGCTCGATTCCCACATGCCGGAGCCGGTGGAAGCGAGCTTGGCACGCACCCCGATGTTGGGCTTGATGTTGAGACGAGCTGACTCGTCCAGCACCATTTCCAGCTCGGAGGGCTTCTCCACCACGATGTAGACCTTGTGGCCCATCAGGTTGCCCAAGAGGGCGTGGCGGATATATTCGCGGTCTTTGTAACCGTTGCAGACGATCACCGAGCCTTGCTCATGGTGATGGGACAGCACGGCCAGCAGTTCCGGTTTGGAACCAGCTTCCAGGCCAAGCCGGGGCTTGTCGCTGTAGGACTGGCTGATGGTCTCGATGACGCGACGCTGCTGGTTTACCTTGATCGGGTAAACACACAGGTAGTCCCCTTCATAGCCTGACTTCTCAATGGCCTGACCGAAGGCGTTGAACAGCGCATCGACCCGACTCTTGAGGATGTCGGGGAAACGCAGCAGTACCGGAGTGGTCAGCCCGGATTGACGCAACTGTTCGATGGCGTCGGAGAGCACGATCTGTGCATCAGGGCGTGATTTGTCGGGAGCGACGGTCACATGACCGGCGTCATTGATGTTGAAAAAACCCGCACCCCAGTAGGGAACGTTGTAGACCTTCAAGGAGTCCTTGCTGGACCAGTTAGTCATGGGCTATGCCTCGCAAATGAGCGGCCGGTGGCCGCCTTCGTTACCCTCAATCACATCCAGACCATCGATGACAAGGTGCGGCGCGCCGAGGCGGCCTGCCGGCTCGGGAAGGGCGACTCCTGCAACCTGCGCGCACTACGCGGCGGGTTGACTCAGGCCCTTCCGTCACATCCCTTGCACATCGCGGCAAGCCTAGGCTGCCTGGTGGATCTTGGGGAAGTAACGAGTCTTGATGTGGGGCTGGTGGCTTTACATCAAGCTCAACGGTATGCGGTGCTGCGCTAACAGCGCCGCGGTACTTTGATGACGGACAGCATCAGCCACGCGGTCCGTTCATCATTCGGCAGCCATTACGACAGCAAGGGAAGGTTTCAAGGAAGAGAAGCGAAGGCGTCAGCACGCGTGCGTGTTGATAGACGACAACAACCACAGCCAGCTCAGCACCAGTGACCGCCCATGACAAGGGAAGATGATGAGCCGTTGGCTCACTCGGTCAGCTGGACATTGAGTGTCCGTTGTTCTCCCTGATACCGGAGCCTAACCGGTATTAAAGAAACCATACCCTAGCAGTGTCTGTCGTTGCTGCGTGCCTCGCCCTATAGGCGTCTGATCTTCCGGGAGTCTGGCGGCCTCTGCCTGCTCAGGGTTACCCTTGGATCGGCGCGGAGTGTACACACTTACCGCCAGCGGTGACAATAAAAAATAGTGTTCAAAAACTGCTTTTAATAAGGCGATCAAATCTTGCTGCCAGCAGGCCTGGCAAGCGGGGGAAGAAGTCCGTCCACCCCCTCTTTTCCACCCTGAAAATAACGCCGGTTTGCGCCATCCGTTGTCGCCCCCGACCCCCTCAGCGCTGAGCGCCTGCCGAGCCACATCACAAGCCGCTTAAAAATGTCAGCAATTGGATATTTTATGCTGTGCTTGATATCAACAACCACAGCCTGAACCACCTTACACGTTTACAGCCAGATCTTCGCCAAAAAATGCGGCAAAAACTGCGCTGACGCAAAAAGCCGCGCCGCCAGATTGGCCACAATGGCCCCTCCCCACCGGTACGAGGCTTGCCAATGGATACCTTGCTTGAGCGTTTTCTGCGTTACGTGACTTTTCATACCCGCTCCGATGCGACCAATCCCGCCTGTCCCAGCAGCGAGGGACAGCTCGTCTTCGCCCGCGCCCTGTGCGACGAGATGCAGCAGATGGGACTGAGCCGGGTCACCCTGGACCAATACGGCTACCTCACCGCCTGCCTGCCGGGCAACCAGCCGGACGCGCCGGCCATCGGCCTCATCGCCCACATGGATACCGCCGACTACGAGGCGGCGCACGTGGTGCCCCAGATCATCGAAAACTATCAGGGCGGCGACATCTGTCTGGGCAAGGGGGACGAGGTGCTGGCCATTCGCGATTACCGCTTCCTGAAAAACTACCTGGGGCAGGATCTTATCACCACCGACGGCAGCACCCTGCTGGGGGCCGACGACAAGGCGGGCATCGCCGAGATCCTCACCGCCATCGACCACCTGCTGGCCCACCCCGAGATCCCCCGTGGCGATGTCTGGGTCGGTTTTACCCCGGACGAGGAGATAGGCCGCGGTGCCGACCGCTTCCCGCTGGACCGCTTCCCGGCCAAGTGGGCCTATACGGTAGACGGCGGCGAGCTGGGCGAGCTCGAATACGAGAACTTCAACGCCGCCGGTGCCACCGTGCGTTTTATCGGCAACAACGTGCACCCCGGCACCGCCAAGGGCAGCATGATCAACAGCCAGACTCTGGCCGCCCGCTTCCACGCCGCCATGCCTGCCGAGCAGACCCCGGAGGCGACCGACGGCTATCAGGGCTTCTTCCACCTGGCCCAGATGAACGGCACAGTGGAAGAGACCAGCCTGCACTACATCATCCGCGACTTCGACGACGAGGGCTTCGCCGCCCGCAAGGCCCAGCTCAAGGAGCGGGTCGCCTCGCTGCAGCTGGAGGCCCCCAGGGCGCGCATCGAGCTCACCCTGACCGACAGCTATCGCAACATGCGCAGCCAGATCGAGCCGCACATGCACATCGTCGAGCTGGCCAAGGCCGCCATGCAGGCCGCCGACGTCACCCCGAGGATCAAACCCATTCGCGGCGGTACCGACGGCGCACGGCTCTCCTTTATGGGGCTGCCCTGCCCCAACCTGTTTACCGGCGGCCACAACTTCCACGGCAAGCACGAGTTCATCCCGCTGCAGTCCATGGAGAAAGCGGTCACCACCTTGGTGGAGCTGGTGCGCCTGACTTCGGCCTGGCGCGGCTAAACCGGCCATCGTCACCGCCATGACCAAAGAGGGGAGCCGGTTAACCGGCGCCCCTCTTTGCCATCAAACTGTCATGCCGCTGCCATGGGGCGGGAACAGAAGGGCGTCACGCTAGGGCAACGACTCATCGGAGCCCAGCCCATGTTCAGTGTCGATGCCCTGCTACAACAACACCTGCCCCGCCTCTCGGCCCACGGTCTGCTGCGCCCCCTGCTCCGGCAGGGGCTGCGCTGGCTGCTGCACGAGCAGGCGTTTCAACGCTTCGCCACGAGCCATCCCCACCTGCGCGGACTCGACTTCGTCGAGCAGGCGCTGACCGAGCTCGACTTCGACTACCGGGTGAGCGAGGCCCAGCTCGAGCACATTCCGGCCAGCGGCCGGGTCATCATCGTCGCCAACCACCCCATCGGCTCCCTCGACGGGCTGGCCCTGCTGCGCCTGCTCGGCCGCATCCGGCCGGACGTCAAGATAGTGGCCAATCAGCTGCTGGCCCAGCTGACGCCGCTGCGCCCCCTGCTGCTGCCGGTGGACAACCTGGGCGGCAAGACCGACCGGCGCGCCATTCTGGCGATGGGGGAACACCTGGCGAGCGAAGGGGCGCTGGTGATCTTTCCCGCCGGCGAGGTGTCGCGCCTCGGCCCCAAGGGGGTCAAGGACGGCCCCTGGCAGGCGGGCTTCATCAAGCTGGCCCAGCGCACCCGCACCCCGCTGGTGCCCATACACCTGGACGGGAGCAATGGTCTCTCCTTCTATCTCGCCGCCTGGCTCCACAACGACTGGGCGGGGCTGTTGCTGGTCAAGCAGCTGTTTCGCCAGCAAGGGAAACGCCTCGGCGTCACCATCGGTGCCCGCATCCCGGCCAGCGGAGTGCAGGAGCTGCCCGCCAAGAGCGCGGCCCGGCTGGTGCGCAGCCACCTCTACCGAGTCGGGCGCGGCAAGCGGGGGTTGCTGACCACCGAGGCCCCCATCGCCCTGCCGGAGGAGCGCCGTCAGCTCAAGCAGGCCATCGACGCCTGCGAGGCGCTCGGCCATACCCCGGATGGCCAGGGGATCTACCTCTACCGGCGCCACGAGCTGAGCCATTCGGTGATCCTGCGCGAACTAGGGCGCCTGCGGGAAATCGCCTTTCGGGCGGTGGGGGAAGGCTCCGGCAGGCGGCGGGATCTCGATGCCTTCGACGATGACTACCACCACCTGATCCTCTGGGATCCGGCCCGGCTCGAGATCATCGGCGCCTACCGTTTCGCGCCGGTGGCCGAACTGCTGACCAGCAAGGGGCTCGGCGGCCTCTACAGCCACACCCTGTTCGGCTTTGAAGAGAAATTGCTGCCCAGGCTGGCACTGGCCATCGAGCTTGGCCGCAGCTTCATCCAGCCCGCCTATTGGGGCAAGCGGGGGCTCGATTACCTCTGGTTCGGCATCGGCGCCTATCTGGCCCGCTATCCCCGCTACCGCTACCTGTTCGGCCCGGTGTCGCTCTCCGGCAGCCTGCCGGCGGCGGCCAAGGATCTGCTGGTGAGCTTCTATCGCCAGTACTTTGCCCCCGAGCTCGCGCTCGCCCCGTCGCGCCGCCCCTACCCCGCCACGCCGCCGCTGTTTGCCGGGCTGGATTACGGCGCCGATCTGCGGGAGCTCAAGGCCCGCCTCGACAACCTGGGTTGTGCCATCCCTACCCTCTACAAGCAGTACTCCGAGCTGTGCGAGCCGGGCGGCGTGCAGTTCATGGATTTTGGCATCGACCCCAACTTCAACCACTGCATCGACGGCCTGGTGTGGGTGGATGTGAGCCGCCTCAAGCCCCACAAGCGGGCCCGCTATATCGGCCTTCCCGCCGAAGATGAGCCGTGTACAGCTGACGACCATTGAGCGAACGCCACAACGAGAGAGGGAGGCCTGTGCCTCCCTCTCTTTGTCATTGATGCTGTGGCCTACTCGGCGGCCGGCTTGCGATCGGCGTGGCCAAGATCGCGCTCGGGGGCGATGACATCGCGCACCCGCTGCTTGATCTCCTTGGCCTCGGGGAAGCCATCGTCGGCCACCCGATCCCACACCAGCACCCCGTCCACCAGGATGCGGAACTCCCCCTTGCTGGCCGGCACCAGCGCCACCTCCCCCAGATCGCTGTCGAAGGTGGAGAGCAGCTCCTGGGCCAGCCAGGCGGCGCGCAGCATCCAGCGACAGAGGGTGCAGTAGCGGATCTCGATGCGGGGTTTGGGGGGGGGCAGCGTCGTGTCGCTCATGTCGTCACTCCATCAATGGCGGCTAAGAAAAAGGCACTCACTGGGCGACCCCGTGGAAGTCGGCCAGCCAGTGGCGGGCAATGGTGCGCATGGTCGATTGCGGCAGGTCGAACAGACCGGGGGCCAGCGGCTGCAACGCCAGCTGACGCACCCCTTCGATGATCTCCGCCAGCACCAGATAGACATATTCGCCGATGACGGCGCCGTGGACGAAGTTGACCGCCTCGCCCCGGTTTAGCAGGAAGATGGTGCTGCCATCGGGGCGGGTCAGTGCCAGCACGTGGGGGCACACCTCCTCGCTCGGCCAGAGCAGCTGGGCGAGGCAGAACGCAAACTCGTCGTCCGCCGAGGTGACCGAGGCGACCATGGTGCCGGGGCGCAGCTGCTGCAGATCCGCCAAGTCCAGCGCGCCGTTGCCGGTGGAGCAGATCACCAGCTCGGCCCGACCGAGGGCTTCGGCCTTGCCCACCAGCTTGAAGCCGTGGGAGAGCGCCTCCACCTGGCGCAACACGTCGGTCTCCACCAGCTCCAGATGCAGGTTGCGGCACCTGAGTTCACGGGCGATGCTGCGGCCCACCTTGCCGTAGCCGAACAGGGCGGCCTGGCAGACATTGAAGGTGCGGTTGAGGGTGCGGGCCAGGGATTCGGCGGAGTAGACCACGCTCAGGCCAATCTGGATATCCTCGGCCTGCTTGAGGGGGCTGCGCGCCACCGAGATGACCGGGGTGGCCAGCATCTCCTGCTCGTAGCGCTGATGGCCGTTTTCGGTCATCTCCACCACCCCGAGGAAACGGGGGCCGAAATACTCGCTGAGGGTGACCTGGGTTCTGGCGAAATAGCCCCCGATATCGAGGATGATCAGCCGCTCATGGGGCGCCACCAGCGGGGCTATGTGCTCGATCACCCCCTGCGGGGTGTTGGTCCACTGGCGATTGAGGGGCAGTACCGGATAGTGTTGCTGGGCCCAGGTCAGGGTCGGTCCATGCACTGACTTGGGTTTGGGCAGGATGGCGCCGATCCGCCCGATCTGATCGAGGGCCTGGATAAACTGGGGGCGATCGGGAAGCAGATGGGTAACCAGCAGGATGCAGAGCCCGTCGAGACGTCCCTGCTCGGTGAAATGGCGAAAAAACAGATGCTCAGATCCTTGACTGCGCAACTGTGGCCTCCTTAGCGCGCCGCAAACAAGCAGGCAAACAGAACCCGGTCAGACCGGGTTCTGTGTGTGTCCAGATAATTGAAAATCCTTTTTATCTGAAAGCACTATGGGGCTCAATCTTTATCTGTGCAGACTATGACGAAGTCGGCAACTTTCGGGTTAATTGTCTGTTTTTTATGCTAAAAATCAGTACAACGAGGCTTCCGGCCACACCTTCCAGAGGCTGAGTCCGGCTCCTGCGCCCGCCAGCAGGATCAACATGGCCCAGCGCTGGATCCAGGGCTTGCTGCGCAAGGCCCACTCCAGCAGGGGCAGCAGCCAGACCGGCAGCAACACCAGCAGCGGTACTTCCACGTATTGCCAGGCGAGCATCTGCACAAAGGCCAGCGCCAACCCGAGCGCCGCGGGCGCCACCTGGCTGCCGGCAAAGGCCCCGAGCAGAGCGCGGAAACCGGCGAAAGCCGCCAGCGCGCCGGCCAGCTGGGCAATCAGCAGGCTGCCGTCGATGCCGATCACCAGCGCCAGCCAGATGAAGCCGAGGGCAAAGCCGAGCCCCTCGCGGCTGTCACCGCGCAGCCCGGTCCATCCCAGCCAGGCGATGGCAGGCAGCAACGCCAGCCAGATGGCAGGCTCGCTCGCCAGCACCGAGGCCAGCCCCTGCCACCACACCAGCGCCCCCAGAGCGGCAAACAGCGCAAGCGCGGCCCGCTGGTCGGCCAGCTGCGCCGCCAGGGCGGGCACCAGCAGGGTCAGCGGCAGCCACTGCCACGCTTTGACCGGCAGCCCGTAGGCACCGCCCAGCAGGCAGCCCACCAACCAGAGCGCCAGGGCGCCCCACAGATACCCCAGCCGCGGCCAGCGCCACGACAGCAAAGCGGCTCCCAAAGGAGCCGCCAGGGTTTGCAGCAGGAGTGCCGCGCCCATTACTTGCGCACGCCTTCGACGAACAGATTGATGCTCATCTCGTCGGGGATGTTCGGCACCATGTAGTTCACGCCAAAGTCGCTGCGCTTGATGGTGGTGGTGGCGTTGAAGCCGCTGCGGTAGCCACCCCAGGGATCCTTGCCTTCACCGATGTGGACCAGATCGAAGGCCACTTCCTTGGAGACGCCGTGCAGGGTCAGGGTACCTTTCAGTACGCCCTTATCCTTGGTGCCCTCGTAGCCGGAGCTGACGAAGGTCATCTTGGGGAACTGCTTCACGTCGAGGAAATCGGGGCTGCGCAGGTGTTTGTCGCGCGGCTCGTGGTTGGAGTCCACGCTGGCGGCATCGATCTCGAAGCTCGCCTTGGCCGCCGCCGGGTTGGCGTCGTCCATGCTGAAGGTGCCGCTGAAGGTATTGAAACGGCCCACCAGTTCGGAGAAGCCGAGGTGACCCACCTTGAACTGCACCGTGGTGTGCGCCGCATCGACGTCGTAATCGGCTGCCATCAGGGGAGCCGCCATAAACAGGCAGGAGGCCAGCAGGGCCTTGGTCATTTTCATCCGTTCGTTCCTTCATATTGGGGGTTCACAACAACAGCCAAGATGCTAACCTCCATATCGGAATAGATAATCAACGATTTATTAAAATAATTATCAACTGAGAGTGAAAGATGGACCAGATAGCCGCCATGCGCACCTTCATCAAGGTGGTGGAGTGTCAAAGTTTTACCAAGGCCGCCAACCAGCTCGGCATCTCGGTCGCCATGACCTCCAAGCTGATGCAGCAGCTGGAGGAGTCGCTCTCCACCCGGCTGCTGTCGCGCACCACCCGTCAGGTCAACCCCACCGAGGCAGGCCAGTTCTACTACCAGCGCTCCCAGGCGCTGCTGGCGGAGCTCGAAGAGACCCACAGCCAGCTGACCCGTAACAACCAGCAGCCCCAGGGCACCCTCAAGCTGTCGGTGCCGATGGATTTCGGCTACCTGCACCTCTCCCCCGCCCTGCCGTTGTTTCGTGAACGCTACCCGGACCTGAAGCTGGAGATAGAGTACAGCGACCGACGAGTGGCGCTGGTGGAAGAGGGGTTCGATCTGGCGCTGCGCATCGGCAACCTGCCGGACTCCTCCCTGGTAGCCAAGCCGCTGGCCATGATGCGACTGGAGGTATGTGCCAGCCCGGCCTATCTGGCCCGTCGGGGCACGCCAAACACCCCGGAGGATCTCAAACAGCACGACTGCCTGCTCTACACCCTGACCCAGCCGGACTGGGTGTTCAAACGAGATGGCGAGCAGCTGAGCGTGCGCCCGCAGGGGCCGCTGCGTGCCAACAACGGGGTGGCCCTGACCCGGGCGGCCTGTGACGACCAGGGCATCATATTGCAGCCCACCTTCATCGTCGGCGATGCACTGCGCTCCGGCGCCCTGGTGTCACTGCTGCCGGAATGGGAGAAGGGGCAGGTGGGGCTCTATGCCCTCTATCCGCACCGCCGTTTCGTCTCGGCCAAGGTGCGCTGTTTCATCGAATTCGTGCAGGAGCGTTATCTCGCCCCCCACTACTGGGATCGCAAGGCTTAAGTTTTGCCGCGGTGACAGAATGGCTATGAGGCGACGCTATCGGCAGGCAGCGGCAGCTCGGCCACCAGCAGCAGGTCGTGCAGGCTCAGCTGCCAGCGCGGCAGGCGCTGGCGCAGGGTCGCCAACTGCGCCTCGTCAAAGGCATAGGGCAGGGTGATGTGCAGGCAGTGGCAGTCGAGCATGCCGGCCAGCTGCAGGGTCAGGATGAGATTGGCTTCGTCGGTCTTGTGCTTGTTGATGCGCTTGCCCAGTTCATGGCGAAAGTGGGTCTCGGGATCCTGGGTCATCGCCTGCCAACCATAACCAAACAGCGGAATGAAGGCGCTGACGACCCCCAGCGCGGTCAACGGCTGTTTGGGCGGGTGATAGAGGGTGTTGAGATCCAGCTCGATGGGCGTTAGATGCAGCTCACGATTGCCGGACAAAATATTATTACTCATTGGATAACCCTGTTGATTCCACTAGACTGCGCCGCATATTTGACCTGACATGCCAACGAGGTGCTGATGCTAAGCGATATCGAGATCTCCCGCCAGTCCCCCCGTCTCCCCATTCACGCGCTGGCCGAGCGCCTCGCCATCCCTTCGCACCAGCTCCATCCTTACGGTCACTACAAGGGCAAACTCAGCCTCGAGCTGCTCAAGTCTCTCCCCAAACCGGCGGGCAAGCTGGTGCTGGTGAGCGCCATCACCCCCACCCCGCTTGGCGAGGGCAAGACGGTGACCACCCTCGGCCTCTCCATGGGGCTCAACCATATCGGCCAGCCCAGCATCGCCACCATCCGCCAGCCGAGCCTGGGCCCGGTGTTCGGGGTCAAGGGGGGCGCCGCCGGTGGCGGTCATGCCCAGGTGGTGCCGATGGAGGAGATGAACCTGCACCTCACCGGTGACTTTCACGCCCTCACCGCTGCCCACAACCTGGCGGCGGCGGCCCTCGATGCCCGCCTGTTCCATGAGCGCAAGCTCGGCGACCAGTTCAGCGCCAGAACCGGCCTGCAGCGGCTCGATATCGATGCAGACAACATCCTCTGGCCGCGCACCCTCGACATGAACGACCGCGCCCTGCGTCACCTCACGATTGGACAAGGGGGCGCCGCCGATGGCGTCGAGCGCCAGGATCGCTTCGTCATCACCGCCGCCTCCGAGCTGATGGCCATTCTGGCGCTGGCGAGCGATCTGAAAGACCTGCGCCAGCGCATCGGCCGCATCCAGCTGGCCCGCGACTTGAGCGGCAAGCCCATCACCGCCGAGCAGCTGGAAGTGGCGGGCGCCATGACGGTGCTGCTCAAAGAGGCCCTGCAGCCGACCCTGATGCAGACCACCGAGCAGACCCCGGTGCTGGTGCACGCCGGCCCCTTTGCCAACATCGCCCACGGCAACTCCTCGGTGATCGCCGATCGCATGGCCCTCGGCCTCACCGATTACGTGGTGACCGAGGCGGGCTTTGGCTCCGATATGGGGCTGGAGAAGTTCTTCAACATCAAGCACCGCCAGTCCGGCATCGCGCCGGCCTGCGTGGTGCTGGTGGCGACGGTGCGCGGCCTCAAGGCCAACAGCGGCCTGCTCGATATCCGCCCGGGTCAGCCGCTGCCCGAGAGCCTGCTGGGGGAAGACTTGCCCACCCTTGAGCAGGGCTGTGCCAACCTCGGCTGGCACATCGCCAATGCCCGCCGCTACGGGGTGCCGGTGGTGGTCGCCATCAACCGCTTCCCCACCGACAGCGAGGCCGAGCTGGCCTTGCTGGCCCGCGCGGCGCTGCAGGCCGGCGCTTGTGGCAGCGCCATCTCCAGCGCCTTTGCCCAGGGCGGGGCCGGTGCCAGCGAGCTGGCCCAGGCGGTGGTGGCCGCCTGTGAGCAGCCAGGCAAAGTCAAACTGCTCTACCCCAACGAGGCGAGCCTGGACGCCAAGCTGGCAACCCTGGTGGAGTGCGGTTATGGCGGGCGCGGCGTGCAGCTTTCCGACAAAGCGCGCCGGCAGCTGGCACAACTCTCTGCCGAGGGGTGGGATCACTTGCCGGTCTGTGTGGCCAAGACGCCGCTCTCCATCAGCCATGATCCGGCCCTCAAGGGGGTGCCGACGGACTTCGAGGTGCCCATCGAGGAGGTGAAGCTGTGCGCCGGTGCCGGCTTCGTCTATGCCCTGGCGGGCCCCATCATGACCATGCCGGGTCTTGGCAGCCTGCCGGCCTACCGTCATATCGATATCGACGATAACGGCGAAATAGTCGGCCTGAGCTGATGGTTGATGGTGAGTGGCAGCTGCCGGCCAAGCCACCGCCTCGACAGCCTGCCACCGGTTACCGTCATATCGATATCGACGATAACGGCAATATCCTCGGCCTGAGCTAAATGGTCGGATAAAGGGTCTGGCGCCGACCGATGGCGCTGCGCTCATCGACCCTGCGATCAGCAAACCTGCCAAAACAACAAGGCCCCGCCGATTGGCGGGGCCTTCTGTTATCTGTGACCAAGGGTCAGCCTTAGAGGCTAAAACGCTGGGTCATATGGTGCAGCGTATTGGCCAGCTTGCTCAGCTCCACACAGGCCTGGGCGGTCTGCTGAGCCCCCAGGGCGTTCTCGTCGGCCGCATTGTGGATATTGACGATGCTGCGGTTGAGCTCCTCGGTCACCGCGTTCTGCTCCTCGGTGGCGGTGGCGATCAGGGTGTTCATGTCGGTGATCTGGGTGACGGCACCGTTGATGGTGTCGATGCTGCTGCCCGCTTCCCGGGCCAGCCCCACGCTCTCCTGCATCTGCTGGCGACTCAGCTGCATGGCGCTGCCCGCCTCGGCGGTACGCTCCTGCAACACCTCGATCATCTTGCTGATCTCGGCGGTGGAGTTCTGGGTGCGCTGGGCCAGGGAGCGCACCTCGTCGGCAACGACCGCAAAGCCGCGGCCCTGCTCACCAGCACGGGCCGCCTCGATGGCCGCGTTGAGCGCCAGCAGGTTGGTCTGCTCGGCGATACCGCGAATGACGTCCAGCACCATGCTGATGTTGTTGCTGTCCTGCTCCAGCTGCTGCACCACGGCGCCCGCCTGCTCAATCTTGACCGACACCTCCTCGATGCTGCTGATGGCGCTGCGCACCACCTGATTACCCTGGGTCGAGGTACGGGAGGCATCCTTGGCGGCACTCATGGCGTCCGTGGTGTTGCGGGCCACCTCGTTGACGGTGGACTGCATCTCGTTCATGGCGGTGGCGACCTGGGAAACCTCGCTCTGCTGGCGAGCCATGCCGGTGGCGGATTGCTCGGAGATGGCGCTCACCTCCTCCACCGCGCTGCTGAGCTGGCTCACCGAGCCGGCGATCTCACTCACCAGATCCGCGAGCGAACCCTGCATGCGATCGATGGCGGCGCCGAGCTGACCCAGCTCGTCACGCTTGAAGCGACTGCCGCGGATCCACTCCTGCAGTTCGCCCTTGCCCAGATCACCGCTCGCGATGCGCTGCGCCTGACGGGCCAGCATCACCAAGGGATCGCGGATCTGGCGGGTCAGCACGGTGGACAGCACGCCCGCCAGCCCCAGTCCCAGCAGCAGGGCGATGATGATGCTCAACTTGGCGCTGTCAAACGCCTCCACCACCTGGGCACGGGAGTTGACGGAGTAGCCGTGGTTGATGCGGATCAGATCCGCCACCGACTTGGCCAGATTGGTATAGAGGGTGACGCCCTCGCTCATGAACAACTGCTGGGCCTCGGCCAGCTGGCCGCCATCCTGCATCAGCCGCACCCGCTGGTGTAGGGCGACGTACTTGTCCCAGTCCTGCTTGACGATATCAAAGGTGCGACGCTCCTCCACATCCTCTGCCCAGATGGTGGCATCGTGGGCTTTGACCTGCCGGGCAACCTCTTGCAGGCTCTGCTCGCTGAGATCCCGATAGTGGGTTCGCTGCTGCGGGTCGGCCGCCACCAGAAACACATCCAGTTCATAGCGGCGCAGAGTGTTGATGGTCTCACCCAGGGTGCTGGTGCGCACCACGGCGGGCAGTATGCTGTCGGTAAAGCCGATGGCCGCCCGGTTCATGTTGCCGAACTGCAGCAACGAGAAGCCACCGATGAAGGCCATCATCAGGCCGAGCACGGCAAAACCGGCGGTGAGTTTCTTGCCAATGGTCATGGTACTGGTATTCATGGCATGTCCTGGATATGAGTGAACAGATAACGCTCGTCTGGACCGTAGCGATACGATCCGCGGTCACCGCCTCCATGGCGGCTCATCCAGCCTTGATGAATCTATGTCCTTGCATGAACGAGGCGAACAGTTTTGCCAAAGTGCCGATCTGCCCAACAGCCGAGCCCAAGCCGCAATGGCACATGGCAGGGAAACGGCAGCAAGACCCCGGTCGAGAGAACCGCCGGAACAGGCACCTTGCCGGCTTGCCTGCACTCCCAAAGAGCGCACCCAAGCCATGAAAAGGTATATCGACCGGGTCTGCCAATCCCTTGAGGAAAATCGTCGGGTGACTGTCTGGCAGCCAGCGGGCGGTCAAGGGAAGAAAAAAGGGAGGGAAAAGCGAGGAGACATGCCGCAGCGGCGGCACGTCTCCAGGCAGATCAGCGCTTCAGGCCGGCCAGGAATTCGGCGCGGGTATCGGGCTGGGTCTTGAACACCCCACCGAGGGAGGTGGTGGTGGTGTAGGAGGTGGAGTCCATCACGCCGCGCGCCTTCACGCAGAAGTGGGTCGCCTTGATGCTGATGGCCACATCCTTGGTGCCGAGCAGGGTCTGCAGCGCCAGCAGGATCTGCTGGGTCAGCCGCTCCTGCACCTGGGGACGGCGGGCAAAGAACTGCACGATGCGGTTGATCTTGGAGAGCCCGATCACCTTGCCACGGGGGATGTAGGCCACATGGGCCAGCCCGTCGATGGTGACGAAGTGGTGCTCGCAGGTGCTGGTGAGGCTGATGTCCCGCACCATGATCATCTCGTCCACCTTCATCTTGTTCTCGATCACCGTCACCTTGGGGAAGGTGGCGTAATCGAGGCCGGAGAAGATCTCGTTGACGTACATCTTGGCGATGCGGTGCGGCGTCTCCGCCAGACTGTCATCGGCCAGATCCAGCCCCAGCGTCTCCATGATGGCGCGCATGTGGCCCTCGATCTTCTCCCGCTTCTGCTGACCGTCCAGTGCATTGGCCACCAGAGGTGTTTCGAGGCCCTCGGCCTCGAGGGCGGCCCTGACCAACAGGGCTTCCCGACTTAAGCTCGTCATCTTGTTCCTCTCCCACGCTCAGGGACTGTGATGGCCGCCTTGTCTATGACGGCATTCTGTTTTGGCGCAATAGTAAACGGCGATTATTGTCATTATTCAAGCTAACTCAAGCCCGTTCCCTGACTTTATGCCAATCCGGCGAATTTTACCCCGCCGGCGCTCCCCATACGGGGGTGCCCTTTCGCTCCGGTCGCTGTCTATCTGTGCAGCCAGTCGGTTTTATCCCGCAGCAACCTGCCCATCCAGCTGGATTTTTGGGATAATCCGCCCTCTACTCCCCCTCCATCACACAATGAGGTCATGACATGGGATTTGATACCAGCGGACTACTCCCCCTGAGCGACGCCCTGCAGGGCATGCTGGCACAGCTTGATGGCTGCTGCGACAGCGAACAGCTGCCCCTGCCAGAGGCCCTTGGCCGGGTACTCGCCATGGATATCGCCTCCCCTCTCTCCGTGCCCCCGTTCGACAACTCCGCCATGGATGGTTACGCGGTGCGGCTGGCGGATCTCGCCGCCGGCGCCCCCCTCATCATGGCGGGCAAGGCCTTTGCCGGGCAGCCCTATCAGGGTGAGTGGCCCGCCGGCCACTGCGTGCGCATCATGACCGGCGCCCCGGTGCCGGCCGGAACGGATGCGGTAGTGATGCAGGAAGAAACGCAGGCCGACGGCGACAGGATCACCTTTTTGACCACGCCGGTGCCCGGCCAGAACATTCGCCGCCGCGGCGAAGACATCTGCGAGGGCGCCAGCGTGCTCGCTGCCGGTACTCGCCTCACCGCCCGGGAGATGCCGCTGCTGGCCTCCCTCGGCATTGCCAGCGTACCGGTACGTCGGCCGCTCAAAGTGGCCATCTTCAGTACCGGTGACGAGCTCAAGCCGGTCGGCACCCCGCTCGCCCACGGCGACATCTATGACTCCAACCGTTACGGGGTCAAGGCCATGCTGGATCGCATGGGTTGCGATTGCCTCGACCTTGGCATCATCCCGGACGATCCGGCCCAGCTGCGCGCCGCCTTTCTGAAGGCCGATCGCGAGGCCGACGCCCTCATCACCACCGGCGGCGTCTCGGTGGGGGAAGCGGACTTCACCAAACAGCTGCTGGAGGAGCTCGGCGAAATCGGCTTCTGGAAGCTGGCCATCAAGCCGGGCAAGCCGTTTGCCTTCGGTCGCCTGCCCCACGCCTGGTTCTTCGGCCTGCCGGGCAACCCGGTCTCCGCTATGGTCACCTTCGATCAGCTGGTGCAACCGGCGCTGGCCAAGCTGGCGGGCCAACGCTTCGAGCGCCCGCTTCAACTGCCAGCCATTGCTGCAGAGCCGCTCAAGAAGGCGCCGGGCCGGCTCGACTTCCAGCGCGGCATCCTGACTCAGGGGCCAAACGGCCTGGAGGTGCGCAGCACCGGCTCGCAAGACTCCGCCGTGTTCAGCTCCCTGTCGCGCGCCAACTGCTACATCGTTCTTGAGCGCGAGCGGGGCCGCGTCGCGGCAGGCGAGACGGTCACCGTCGAACCGTTCGGGGGATTGCTGCTGTGAGCGAGATCCTGAGCGATGCCGAGCTCTTGCGCTACAACCGCCAGATCATCCTCAAATCCTTCGACTTCGAGGGGCAGGAGGCGCTCAAGCAGGCCAGGGTGCTGGTGATCGGCGCCGGCGGCCTTGGCTGCGCTGCCAGCCAGTATCTGGCGGTGGCCGGGGTCGGCCAGCTCACCCTGGTCGATTTCGATCGGGTGGAGCTCTCCAACCTGCAGCGCCAGGTGCTGCACACCGATGAGCGCATCGGCCACTACAAGGTGGACTCCGCCGCCCAGTCCCTGCACGCGCTCAACCCCTGGCTCAAGGTGGAGACTCACGCCTCTGTTGCCGACGAGGCGCTGCTCGATGCCCTGCTACCCAGCCATCAGCTGGTGCTCGACTGTACCGACAACCTGACCATCCGCAATCTGCTCAACCAATACGCGCGCAAGCACAGGGTGCCGCTGGTCAGCGGCGCCGCCATCCGGCTGGAGGGGCAGCTGTGCAGCTTCACCTGGCAGGAGGGGGAACCCTGCTACGCCTGTCTCAGCGCCCTGTTCGGCGAGCAGGCGCTCACCTGCGTCGAGGCGGGGGTGCTGGCTCCTGTGGTGGGACTGGTGGGCAGTCTGCAAGCGCTCGAAGCCATCAAGCTCTTGGCGGGGATGGGCCGCAGTTACAGCGGCCGCTTGCTGATGATCGACGGCCTTGGCGGCACCTTTCGCGAAATGAAGCTGCCCAAACGCCCCGACTGCCCGGTCTGCTCGCACGGGTGAATCACCCCAGCGAGCCTTTGCACCAACAAAAAAGCCGCCCCATGAGGTCGGCTTTTTTTATCTGTCACTGTTCTCCACCACATCATCAATGGGTAGAGAGGATCCGCTGCAACAGATGATTGAAGCCGGAGGGATCTTCCGCCGGCCAGGCATGGTGGCCGTTGGGGGTGTGGATGGTGGCGTTGGGCAGGGAGGCAAACTGCTCCACCCGTTTGGCCAGCGGCAGATAGTCGTGACTGGTGGAGATGATGGCCACCGGCTGCCAGATGTTGCCGAGCCGGGCGCGCACCGACCAGCCGGGCAGCGCCTCCAGCAGCGCCTTGTAGGTTTTCTTCTTGTTGCGCACGAAACGCAGCCGGAAGGTGTGACGCACCTGCGCAAGGTCGGGGCCGGGAAAGAGCTCGCGGCCAAGCCACCAGGCGAGCGGCCGCAGGCCGAACCAGCGCAGCCACTTGAGGCGCTGGGCAAAGCGCTCCTGCTCTTTTGGCGTCTCCAGCAAAAATTCGCTGAAGCCGTTGACCAGCACCAGCCCCTGCACCTTGTGGGGCAGTTGCAACGCCAGCTCCAGCGCCACCATTGCCCCGAGCGACAACCCCACCACCCAGGCGGGCTCAGGCTGTTCGTCCAGCCAGTTCACCACGTCCGCCGCCAGGGTCGCCACGTCGAACGGCCCCTCCTGCATGCTCTGGCCGTGACCACGCAGATCCAGCGCCACCACCCGGTAGTGCTCGGAAAAGCGTTCGATCTGCGCCTGCCAGTCGAGGCTGGAGGAACCCAGCCCGTGCAGCAGCAACAACAAGGGGCCCTCCCCCGCGCTGCGCAGGGCAAGACCGTTGGATTTCATCACCTGATTGCGGCGCATCAGTTCATTGCCTCTCGACTCATCCGCTGAACCATCCTGATTTTCTGCCTCTTCTACAATCCGCTCAACCTTCGCTGACCAGGCTCACCGCCTTGATGTAGGCGTAGATCTGCTGGTTCGGGGCGAGCGCCAGCCGTCTGGCGGAGCGGCTGGTGATCCGGGCCAGCAGTATCTGCTGACCCAGCGCCAACTGCAACAGGGTCTGGCCGGGACGCACTTCGCGTTCGGCCAGCAATCGGGTAGTGAGACAGTTGGAGAGGCTGGAGTGTTCGATGGGGGCGGTGGCAATCACCACGTCCCGCCCGGCCACCTTGATCTGCAGGGGGCCGCCATCATCCGGCACCTGGGTCATGGTGACCCGCAACTGCTGCTCGCCGAGCTGCAGGGTCGCCATCTGCTCGTCGTCATCGTAGTGAGAGAGGGTCGCCGCCAGCATCACCCCGGCATCGTCACGACTGGCGAGCGACAGATCGGTGCGGGCGAAGATCTCGCTCGGCCGGCCTTGTGCCTCCACCCGGCCATCCGCCAGCAGCACCAGCTGATCGCACAGCAGGCTCACCTCCTCCATGGCGTGGCTGACGAAGATCATCGGGATACCGCTCTCCTGCTGCAAGCCCTTGAGCACGTGGGCCTGATGGATGCGGCTGCGCCTGTCCAGCGCAGAAAAAGGTTCATCCAGCAGCAGCAGATCAGGCTCGGCCAACAGAGCCCGGGCCAGCGCCACCCGCTGGCGCTGGCCGCCGGAGAGGCCGTGGGCCGGCTGGGGCAGCAGTTCGGCAAAGCCGAGCCGCGCCGCCAGCACTTCGGGCTGCCAGCGCCCTCGCCCCTTGCGAGCCGCCAGTTGCAGGTTGCCGAGCACGCTCAGATGGGGGAAGAGACGCGAATCCTGAAACACCAGCCCGATGCGGCGCGCCTCGGGCAGCAGATCGCTCAGCGCCCTGCCCTGCCAGTTGAGCTTGTCACCCGGCGCCCTGTCCAGCCCGGCGATGATGCGCAGCAGGCTGCTCTTGCCGCAGCCGGAGGGGCCGAACAGAGCGAGGATGCCCCCCAGCTCCAGGGCCAGTTCACAGTCGAGGGTAAAGGCGCCAAACGCCCGCTTCGCCTTGAGCAGCAAAGGTTGCGCCTTGCGGGTGTCGCTCATCCGAACAGCCTCCGTTGCCGGCGCTGCAGCACCCCGTACACCAGCACCAGCATCACCAGCGAGAAGCCCATCAGGCCACCCGCCAGCAGGTGGGCATTTTGATAGTCCATCGTCTCCACGTGATCAAACAGGGCGATGGAGAGCACCTGGGTCTCGCCGGGGATGTTGCCGCCAATCATCAGCACCACCCCGAACTCTCCCAGGGTGTGGGCAAAACCGAGCGCCGCCGCCATCACGAAGCTGGGCAGCGTCATCGGCAAGATGATGTGAAAGAAGCGCTCCACCGGCCCGAGCCCCAGGGTGGCGGCGGCCTCCAGCTCCTTGTTGCCCATGTTGACGAAGGCGGAGGTGAGCGGCTGCACCACGAAAGGGAGCGAGTAGAGGATGGAGGCCAGCAGCAGGCCGGTAAAACTGAACGCGAGCGGTGCCCCGAAGGTGTCGCGCCACCAGGCACCCAGCCCATAGGAGGGGGAGAAAGCCAGCAGCAGATAGAAACCGAGCACCGTTGGCGGCAGCACCAGCGGCAGCGCCACCAGGGCCTCCACCACGGGTCTGAGCCTGTGCTGGCTGCGCGACAGCCACCAGGCCAACGGGGGCGAGAGCAGCAGCAGGATGGCGGTGGTGCTGGCTGCCAGTCTCAGGGTGAGCCAGACCGCCAGCAGATCCCCTTCACTCATCGCCTTCCTCCCGGATAGATGCGGACAACCATGGAGAGAGTGTCTTCATCGCACAGGCGGGCCGACCCGAAGGCCAGCCCGCCGTTAGCAGATCTGCCATGCCATTACTTCGGCAGCGCATAACCCGCCGCCTTGATCTGTGCCTGACCCGGCCCCTTGAGCCAGGCCACCAGCGCCTCGACCGCCGCCCCTTTCTTCAATACCAGCCCCTGCTGTTCGATGGGCGGATAGAAGTCGGCCGGCACGGCCCAGGCTTCACCGGTCTTGCCCGCTTCCACCAGATTGGCCCAGGCGACGAAGCCCAGCTCGGCGTTGCCGGTGTCGACGAACTGCCAGGTCTGGCCGATGTTGGTACCGGTCAGCAGGCGGTACTGCTTGGGATCGATCTTGAGATGATCGAGGGTCGCCATGGCGGCGGTGCCGTAGGGAGCGGTTTTCGGGTTGGCGATGGCAAGGTTGCCCTTCCAGCTGCGCAGGGTTGCCTCGTCAGGAGCAGGCCCCCCCTTCTGCCACAGACCCAGCTGGCCGATGGCGTAGGTGAAACGCTCGCTGCCCTTGCCCTCCTGCTCCAGCTTCTGCGGGGTTTTCACGTCGGCGGAGAGGAAGAGATCGAACGGCGCGCCGTGGCTGATCTGGGTGTAGAGCACCCCGGTCGCGGCGGAGGAGATGGCCAGGGTGTGGCCGGTCTTGGCGGTGAACTCCTTGCCGATGCGCTCTATGGTGCCCTTGAAGTTGGCGGCCACGGCCACCTTGACCTCATCGGCCTGCACGGCACCTGCCTGCAGCGCACTGGCGCAGACCCCGGCGATAACAACGGATAACAGCGGTTTCATTCCTTTACCTCCTGACTGGGGCCGCTTTTATGTATCCCCAGCCAAGGGGGCGGCCCCGAAAACAGGGGCCGCGGCTCCCGATGAGCCAGCCCCCTTGAACAGGTCAAGCTTGCCAGCGGGCGGCGGCAGTGTTGTCGCTATCCTTGGCCTCGACCCAGCGTTGTACCCCTTCGGCGGTCAGCTCTTTCTTCCAGAACGGCGCCCGGGTTTTCAAGAAATCCATGATGAAGTGGCAGGCTTCGAAGGCCGCCTCGCGGTGGGCACTGCTCACCACCACCAGCACGATCTGATCGCCGAGCAGCAGCTCGCCGATGCGGTGGATCAGGGTGCACTCCTGCAGCGGCCAGCGGCTGCGAGCCTCGGCCACTATGTCCGTCAGCGCCTTCTCGGTCATGCCGGGATAGTGCTCGAGGGCCAGCCCTTTCACCTGCTCCCCCTGATTGAAGTCGCGCACCTTGCCGACAAAGCTGACCACGGCGCCGGTATCCTGCCGGGCGGCGAGGCGGGCATATTCGTCGGCCAGCGAGAAGTCATCCCGCTGTACCAGAATGCGATCGGTCATGGTTGCCTCGCTCATCCTTAACCTCCGGTCACCGGCGGGAAGAAGGCGACCTCATCGCCATCATGGAGAGGCGTATCCAGCGGCACCAGGGTCTGGTTGACCGCCACCAGCAGCTTGCCCGCCTCCAGCGCCAGCGCCCACTTGTCGCCGCGCTCGCTCAAGGCGCTTCGCAACTGCTCGGCACTCGCGTAGTCGCACGGCAGGCTCAGCTCGTCGCAGGCCACCAGCTCTTTTACCTGGGCAAAAAAGAGTACCTTGATCATGCTTGCTCTCCGTCAGTCACTCCCAGCTGAAAATGGCCGGACTTGCCGCCCTTTTTCTCCACCAGCCGCACCTGTTCGATCACCATGTCCTTTTGCACCGCCTTGCACATGTCGTAGATGGTCAGCGCCGCCACCGAGGCGGCGGTCAGTGCCTCCATCTCGACCCCGGTCTTGCCGGCCAGCTTGCAGAGGGTGCGAATGTGGACCCTATTTTGCTCCGCCTGGGGTTCTATCTCTACCTCCACCCGGGTAAGGGCCAGCGGATGGCAGAGGGGAATGAGATCCGAAGTCTTCTTGGCCGCCATGATGCCGGCGATGCGGGCGGTGGCAAACACGTCCCCCTTGTGGTGCTGACCGCTCAGGATCAGGGCCAGGGTAGCGGGGGCCATGGTGACAAATGCCTCGGCGCGAGCCTCACGCTCGGTCACCTGCTTGTCGGTCACATCCACCATGTGAGCTTCGCCGCTCTGGTTGAGATGGGTCAGATTGGGCTGAGTCTGCTTGGGTTCGGTCGGGTTCATCAAAGGCCCTCAAAGATGGGAGACAAAGTTGCACGGCTTGGTGCGGGCGTCGAGCTGGTCCTGGACAAGCTTCTCCCATCCCAGCTGGCAGGCGCCGGGGGAGCCCGGCAGACAGCAGATCAGGGTGCGATTGGCCAGCCCGGCCAGCGCGCGGCTCTGCATGGCGGAGCCCTTGATTTCGGCAAAGGAGAGCTGGCGGAACAGTTCACCAAAGCCCTGCACGGTGCGCTCGAACAGCACACCGACCGCCTCCGGCACCCGGTTTTGTTCGTTGAAGCCGGTGCCACCGTTGATGAGCACCACTTGCACCCCTTCATCGGCGATCCAGTCGCTCACCTGAGCGCGAATGCGAAACAGATTGTCGGGGCAGAGCGCCCGGTCGGCCAACACGTGGCCGGCATCGGTCAGGGCAGAAACCAGATAGTCGCCCGCGCTGTCATCGGCGACGGTACGGCTGTCGGAGACCGTCAACACGGCGATCTTGAGGGGAATGAATGCGTTGTTTTTCTGTCCCATGGGCAGCTCCTGATGGCAAAGGACCGTAAGCAAAGAGAAGAAAAGTGGCCAGGATCCCGGCTGGCAGCGCTCGATTGCGAGGAGAGGCTCGTGTCCGTCAGGACCAAACCTTGACCAGTCGGTCACGCGCTGCGACTCACGGCGGGCCGATTCTACCAAAACTCGCGCCAGAGGGGGGATTAAAAGGGCGCACGGCGGCGCTTTTGCCCTGACCGGGCGGAATATGAACAGGCCGGGCGAACCCGGCCTGCATCAGATGGGCTTAGAAGCCCTTCACGCCCGTCATGTCGGGCAGCTGGTGAGCGATACCCTTGTGACAGTCGATACAGGTGCTCTCGCCGCTGGCCAGACTGGTGGAGTGCATCTGGGCACCCCGCTTGCCTTGCAGGGAGAAGTCCATGTATTCGAAGTTATGGCAGTTGCGGCACTCCCTCGAATCCGTGTCCTTCATCCGCTTCCACTCCCGCTCGGCCATCTCGCGCCGGTGCGACTCGAACTTCTCGCGGGTATCCACCTTGCCGGTCAGCATGCCCCACAGCTCCTTGGACGCCTGCACCTTGCGAATGATCTTGTAGGTCCATTCATGCGGCACGTGGCAATCCGGGCAGCTGGCGCGCACGCCGGAACGGTTGGCGTAGTGGATGGTGTCGCGGTACTCCACGAACACGTTGTCCTTCATCTCGTGGCAACCGGTACAGAACTTCTCGGTATTGGAGGCTTCCATGGCGGTGTTGAAACCGCCCCAGAAGATGACCCCGCCGAAGAATCCCATCAACAGCAGCACCCAGAGGGCGGCCTTCGAGGGAGACTTGAAGGTGGTCCACAGACGCTGCACAAAACCGGGTAATTTCATCTATGGGCTCCTCAGTTCAGCGCTTCAACTGGTTTAAACGTATTTTCCACCAGCGGCTTGGCATCCGCTTGCGGCACGTGGCACTGCAGGCAGAAGTAGCGACGCGGCGAGACCTCGCCCAGGGTCATGCCGTCACGGGTCTCGAAGTGAGTCGGGCTGATCTTGGGTGCCTTCATGGCGCTGGCGTTCTTGAAGCTGTGACAGGCCAGACACTTGTTGACCTTGTTGTCCACTTCATAGTTGCGGGTGTCGTGGGGGATCAGCGGGGGCTGATGCATGTACTGGCGATCGTAGAGGTCACCATCCTTGCGAAAGTTCTTCATGGGAGCCGCATCGGCATCCGTCACCAGATCCGTGCTCCCCCGCTCCGATTTGATGCCCCCCGTGCTGTTGGTGATCTCGGGGACTGCCGCCATCAAGGAACCAGCCATCAGACAGGCCAGCATTGCTCCAATCAGCTTCTTCATTATGTGTTCTCCGACGTTTTCTCTGCCTTGACGGCAAAACCTACAGTGATTTCAAAAACTTGCTCCGCGCAGACATCGATGCAACGGCCGCAGTTGGTACACTCCTGAGCCACAATCAAGGGCCCGTGACCACGCTTGGCACCGTGAACGGGGCCGCGCAGGATAGGACGTTCCGGGCAGACCGCATAACAATCCATGCAGTTGCTGCACCGCTCGCGCCCCTTGGCAGAAATCTTGATGAACCCGACCCGGTTGACCAGGGCATAGAAAGCCCCCACCGGACAGAGGTGACCGCACCAGCCCCGCTCCACCACAAAGAGGTCGAACAGGAACAACACCGCCAGCAAGGCCCAGCCCGCCCCCATGCCAAACAACAGGCCGCGCAGGGTGAGCGACACCGGATTGACCAGCTCCCACACCAGCACCCCAGCGATGGCCGGTGCCACCAGCACCATGGCCAGCAGCCAGTAGCGGGTAGTGCGGCTGAACTGACCGTTGCCCTTGAGGCCAAGACGACCCCGCAACCAAGCGGCGGCATCGGTGACCAGGTTGACCGGACAGACCCAGGAGCAGAACACCCGTCCCCCGACCAGCCAGTAACCCAGCAGCACGATGACGGCCCCCAGCCAGAGGGTGGGGATGGGCCAATGGCCCGCCGCCAACGACTGCAGCAGGGTCAGCGGATCCGTGAGTGGCACCGTCTCCAGCAACAGCGAGCTGGAGAGATTGCCCTTGAGGATCCAGATGCCCGCCAGCGGCCCCAGCAGGAACAGCGTCAGCACACCAAACTGGCAGAGCCGGCGCAGCAGCAGGAAGCGGTGTGACCGCCACCAGCCCAGCCTAGCGGTGGCCTCGGCTCCCGGATAACGACTCATAGCCCCTCCGGTTTGCGGGTCGGCAGGGTGAGCCTGTCGCCGATGAGCGATTTGCCCGCCTTCGCCTTCTCTTCCCAGCCGAGCCGGTAGTGGTGGCCGATCTCCCCCTTGGCGAGCTGCCGAGGCACCACCTTGATGGCCGCCTCCTCCAGCACGCAGGCATGCTCGCACTTGCCACAACCGGTGCAGACATCGCTGTGCACCGTGGGCAGGAACATGGCGTGCTTGCCGGTGCGCTGGTTGTGCTGCAGCTCCAGGGTGATCGCCTTGTCGATCAGTGGACAGACCCGGTAGCAGACGTCGCAGCGCAGCCCCAGGTAGTTGAGGCAGGTCTCGTGATCGATGAGCACTGCCACTCCCATCCGCACCTGATCGATGTCGGTCATGGTCTGATCCAGCGCCCCGCTCGGGCAGGCCACCACGCAGGGGATGTCTTCACACATCTCGCACGGGACGGCGCGCGCCTTGAAGTAGGGGGTGCCGGTGGTCACGGGTTCAAACAGCCGGGCGAGCTTGAGAGTGTCGTAGGGGCAGGCCTCGACGCAGAGCCCGCAGCGCACGCAGGCGCTGAGGAACTGCGCCTCGTCGAGGGCGGCCGGCGGGCGCAGCGCCTGGGCAGGTACGGCCTGCACCTGCTGGCGCGCCATGCCGCCGAGCCCCACGCCAAGCAGGCCCACACCGCAGGCCCCCTTGGCCATGTCGGCCAGAAACTGGCGCCGACTACGACTCATCTCGCGCTCCCCCGCCTTATGCCTTGACGACCTTGACGGCGCACTTCTTGTAATCCGTCTCTTTGGAGAGCGGATCGGTGGCGTCCAGGGTCAGCTTGTTGACCAGCTGGCTCGCGTCGAAGAAGGGCATGAACACCAGTCCCTTGGGCGGACGGTTGCGGCCACGAGTCTCGACCCGGGTCTTCACCTCGCCCCGGCGGGAGGAGACGATCACCTCTTCACCACGGCGCACGCCACGAGCCTTGGCATCTTCCGGGTGCATGAACAGCACCGCATCCGGGAAGGCGCGATAGAGCTCGGGGACCCGACGGGTCATGGTGCCGGTGTGCCAGTGCTCCAGCACGCGACCGGTGGAGAGCCACATGTCGTACTCTTTGTCCGGAGCTTCGGCAGCCGGCTCATAGGGCAGCGCGAAGATCACCGCCTTGCCATCGGGCTTGCCGTAGAAGCGCACCCCTTCGCCCGCTTTCACATAAGGGTCGAACCCTTCGCGATAGCGCCACAGGGTCTCCTTGCCGTCCACCACCGGCCAGCGCAGGCCGCGGGCTTCGTGATACTGATCGAACGGCGCCAGATCGTGGCCATGGCCGCGACCGAAGGTGGCGTACTCTTCGAACAGCCCCTTCTGGACGTAGAAACCAAAGTGCTCGGCCTCGTCGTTCAGGACCCCCTTGCTCTGCTCTTTCGGGAACTGGTTGACCTGGCCGTTGGCATAGAGCACGTCGAACAGGGTCTTGCCTTTCACTTCCGGCATCTTGGCGATGAGTTCGGCTGGCCACACCTCTTCCACCTTGAAGCGCTTGGAGAACTCCATCAGCTGCCACAGGTCGGACTTGGCCCCTTCCGGCGGCTTGACCTGCTGGTGCCAGAACTGGGTACGGCGCTCGGCGTTGCCGTAGGCCCCCTCTTTCTCCACCCACATGGCGGTCGGCAGGATGAGGTCGGCCGCCTGGGCGGTCACGGTCGGATAAGGGTCGGACACCACGATGAAGTTGGCCGGGTTGCGGTAACCGGGCAGCCCCTCTTCGTTCATGTTCGGGCCGGCTTGCATGTTGTTGTTGCACATCACCCAATAGGCGTTGAGCTTGCCGTCCTTGAGCATGCGGTTTTGCAGCACGGCGTGGTAGCCCACCTGCTCCGGGATGGTGCCTTCCGGCAGCTTCCAGATCTTCTCGGCGATGGCGCGGTGCTTGGGTTCGGTCACCACCATGTCGGCCGGCAGACGGTGGGCGAAGGTACCCACTTCACGGGCGGTACCGCAGGCGGAGGGCTGACCGGTCAGGGAGAACGGACCCGAGCCCGGGGTAGAGATCTTGCCGGTCAGCAGGTGGATGTTGTAACAGAGGTTGTTGGCCCAGACACCGCGGGTATGCTGGTTGAAGCCCATGGTCCAGTAGGAGACCACCTTCTTGCTCGGATCGGCATAGAGTTGGGCCAGCTTCTCGAGCTTGTCCTTAGGCACGCCGGAGAGCTTGGAGACGGACTCCAGATCGTAATCCGCCACGAACTTGGCGAAGTCGTCGAAGCTCATCGGGGTGGAGTCGCCGCTGTCCGGGTTCTTGGCCTTCTGCTGCAGCGGGTTGGTGGGACGCAGGCCGTAACCGATGTCGGTCACCCCTTTGCGGAACTGGGTGTGCTTGTTGACGAACTCCCAGTTCACCTTGTCGTTCTGGATGATGTAGTTGGCGATGTAGTTGAGGATCGCCAAGTCGGTCTGCGGGGTAAACACCATGCCGTTGTCTGCCAGCTCGAAGCTGCGGTGCTCGAAGGTGGAGAGCACGTGCACCTGCACATCCTGATGGGACAGACGGCGATCGGAGATGCGCGACCAGAGGATCGGGTGCATCTCGGCCATGTTGGAGCCCCACAGCACGAAGGCGTCGGCCTGCTCGATGTCGTCGTAGCAGCCCATGGGTTCATCCATGCCGAAGGTACGCATGAAGCCCACGACTGCGGAAGCCATGCAGTGACGGGCATTGGGATCCAGGTTGTTGGTGCGCAGACCCGCCTTCATCAGCTTGGCGGCGGCATAGCCTTCCCACACGGTCCACTGGCCGGAGCCGAACATGCCAACCGCAGTCGGCCCCTTCTCTTTGAGGGTGGCCTTGAACTTCTCGGCCATGATGTCGAAGGCCTGATCCCAGCTGATGGGCGCGAAGTTGCCGTTCTTGTCGAACTTGCCGTCCGTCATGCGCAGCATGGGCTGGGTCAAGCGATCCTGGCCATACATGATCTTGGACAGGAAGTAACCCTTGATGCAGTTAAGACCGCGGTTGACCGGTGCATCGGGATCGCCCTGGGTCGCCACGACGCGCCCATCCTGGGAACCCACCAGCACGGAACAGCCGGTACCGCAGAAACGGCACGGTGCCTTGTCCCAGGTGATGGCGGTCTTGTCGGTACTGGTGATCAGATTGGCCGCCAGCGTAGGGGCACTGACACCAGCAACGGCAGCGGCTGCCGCCACCGCGTTGGCCTTCATAAAGTCGCGTCGACTCAGCTTCATGGCATATCCTCACATTGCTTATCGCGTAAGTTGTCGAGTGTATCGAACTGGTTTTGGCTCAGGGCGGCGAACTCGTACCCCGGCATCGCTTTATCTTTGCATCCATGGCGGCCATTACGATGAGTCACGCAGGCTCGGCCTCATGGCGCTACTCCTTGCTCTGGGCCTCGAGCTCATCAAACTGGTGGTAAATCAGGGCGGCGGACAGCACGCCCGGCATCGCATTGATGGCGTCGATGGCCGCCATGATGGGACGCTGGCTCGGACCTTCCAGGGTCACCACCAGCTTGCCCTCATCACTGACGGCATGGATCTCGGCTCCCTCGAGGGTCGCGATCTCGTCTGCGAGCTGGTGACGCAAGGAGGGCTGGGTCAGCACCACCAGGCTCGATACATGGAACTCTTGTTTCATTGTGACTCCTGCTTCACACAGATCCTGCTTCATCTGGACTCCTCGCCAGCGGGTGCCCCCACCCGGATGCTGCCCACCGGACAATCCATCACGCAGGCACCGCAACCGGTGCAGGCTGCCGCATCGATGCTGGGGGTCGGCACCCGGCCCAGCATGGGGGAGAAACGGATCGCCCGGGGCTCGCAACTGTCCTGGCAGCGCTGGCAAAATACCTGGCCATGGGCCAGACAGTTGGCTTCAATATGGGCGATGTATTGCCAGGGTGCCTCCGTGGTCGGGCGAAATATCGGCACTTTGCAAGCGGCGACACATTCCCCGCAAAAAGTGCACTCGCCGCGCAGAAAATCCACGCTAGGAAAACCACCATCGCCCTTGACCAGGATCTGCTCCGGGCAAGCCGTGAGGCAGTCACCGCAGCGGGTGCAGTCGGCGGCAAAATCGGACCAGGCGACGGACCAGGGCAGTTGCACCCGTGGCTCATTCGATGTCAGACGACCCCGAAACAGACTGCGGCGCGACAGGTTGACCCCATCCGGCATAACGGCTCCTTGCTGCTGGTAATGGCGCACGAGTGAGTCCCATGACAGGTATTTTCAATACCTATTATAAGAGTGGGTGTATATTGCGGCCCTGACAAGTTCAGGGATATACCACCAGGGAGATAATCAGGGGGGATTCTTGCGCTGGATCAAACCCTTGGCGCAATAAAGAACAATGGGGGCAAGGCAAAATACCCCCATTTGAGGATTGCTTATTAATCGATGGCTATTTTTGTCGGCTGCCGTGGATCAGCCGCCGATGGAGGCCAAATGCGGGGTCATGCCGGCATTGCCTTCGTGCAGTCGATGGGTCGCCGCCTTGCCAACAAGGGCGCTGCGGATCCGCTGCTGCAATTCATCCTGCTGGCCGTCGGCCGTCAACAGATCTCGCAGCTCCACCCCGTGGTCACCGAACAGACAGAGGTGCAGCTTGCCGAGGGAAGAGACCCGCAGCCGGTTGCAACCGGCACAGAAATCCTTGCTGTAGGGCATGATGAGCCCAACCCCGCCCATCGACTCCGGGTGCATGAATACCTGGGCGGGGCCATCGTCGGCACCGCGCAGCTGCTGCAGCCAACCGGCATCGAGCAGACGCTGCTTGATGAGCGCCCCGCTGGCGTGATGATCGCGAAACAGGGTATCCATCTCACCGGTCTGCATCAGCTCGATGAAGCGCAGCTCGATGGGCTTGTGCCGGATCCAGGCCAGAAACGCATCCAGCTGATGATCGTTGAGTCCCTTGAGCAGCACGGCATTGATCTTGACCGACTTGAAGCCGGCGGCCAGCGCCGCTTCGATGCCATCCATCACCTCCGCCAGCTTGTTCTCACCGGTGATCTGGTGAAACTGGCGCGGATCCAGGCTGTCGACGCTGACGTTGAGGGCGGTCAAACCCGCATCGAACCACTCGCTGGCCCGCTCTTTCAAACGATAACCATTGGTGGTCATGGCCACCTTTTCGATGCCGGGGGTATTGGCCACCGTCTCTATGATGGCGGTGAAGTCCCGGCGTAGGGAGGGCTCCCCACCGGTCAGGCGCACCTTGCGGGTGCCCATGGCGGCAAATCCGGACACGACGCGGCGGATCTCTTCCAGAGAGAGAAAGGGCTGACGCCCCGCCTTGTCACCGGTCGGTGGGCGGTAACCATCGGGCAGGCAGTAGGTACAGCGAAAATTGCACACGTCGGTGATCGACAGGCGCAAATAGTAGAAACGACGGGAAAAACCATCTTGCAGTGGCGACATAAACACCTTTCCAAATACGGGAGGCCAGGGCATTTCTTTCCTGACCCTTACAGCTCGAACATCGGCTGACGGCGGTTTCCCCCTATCATGAGGACTTAGGCAAAACCGCTCGGAGTTCATCTAGTTTTTCGATGCTAGCACAAGTTGGAGTACACTCCCATGCTACTTTGTGGGGTTATTGTTGAAGTGAAGGAAGAGAGCCGGCATGGGAAAGTGGTTCAAGGTACATTCGGTCAGCAGCGCCATCGGGCGCTCCATGGTGCTCATCCTGTTCATGGCAAGCCTGATCGCCGTGGTGGCCATGGTGACCCTGTTCTATTCGGTCCCCGATGCCAAGGCGATCAACCTCTCCGGCTCCCTGCGGATGCAGGCTTACCGGATGGCCTACGAGATTGAACAGGGCCAGCAGGTACTGAGCCGGCTCGATCAGTTCGAGCAGACCCTGCACGCCGCCGAGCTGCAGGAGACCCAGCGCTGGATCACTCCCGCCTCCCTGCGCCGCACCTATGGCGAGGTGCTGCAGCAGTGGCAGGTGATGCGCGAACACATCGAGAACGCCACCCCGCGGCGCTACACCGACAACACAGAACAATTCGTCGCGGCCATCGACGACTTCGTCAACCAGATGCAGTACCACGTGGAGTTCAAGGTGCGCATGCTGGCGCTGGCCGAGGGGCTGGGGCTGCTCTCCATCATCACCATCGCCTGGTTCACGGTGCGCTTTACCCGCCAGCAGGTGGTGGCTCCGCTCAACCAGCTGGTCTATTGCGCTCGCCAGATCCAGCGCCAGGAGTTCGACCTGACCCTGCCCCCCCACTGCGAAAACGAGCTGGGGGAACTGTCAGGAGCTTTCGTCACCATGGCCGACGAGCTCGGCAAGCTCTATCGGGAGCTGGAGAGCAAGGTCGAAGAGAAGACCGCCAAGCTGCAGCAGGCCAACGACACCCTCTCCTTCCTCTACAGTACCGCCCAGAAGCTGCACGCGGCGCCGCTGGGCCGGCGTACCCTGCTCAAGCTGCTGGAGCGGGCGGCGGCCCACCAGCACATCGACTACATCCGGCTGACCCGCTTCGAGCACAATGCCATGCCGGACTACATCACCGGCCGCAAGGGCTGGCCCGGTGATCTGGATGCCGTGGTCAGCTTCTATCTGCAGATGGACGAGCAGGAGTATGGCCGGCTCGACGTCATCAGCAGCCACCCCATCGACGAGCGGCTGATGAAAAACTTCTCCATGCTGCTCGCCCAGGTGCTGCACAAGGATCAGACCCTGCTGCAACACCAGCGCCTGCTGCTGATGGAAGAGCGGGCCGTCATCGCCCGCGAGCTGCACGACTCGCTGGCCCAGGCCCTCTCCTATCTCAAAATCCAGTCCACCCTGCTCAAGCGCTCCTTCGCCAAAGGGGATACGGTCAAGGCCGAAGCCGCCATGCAGCAGATCGACGAGGGGCTTGGCAGCGCCTATACCCAGTTGCGCGAGCTGCTCGGCACCTTCCGTCTCAGCATTGGCGACGCCAACCTCGGTGAAGCCATCAAGGTGATGCTGGAGCAGCTCAAGCCGCAGACCCAGGCCGACATCAGGCTCCATTACGGTCTGGCCGATACCGATCTCGAAGCCGGTCAGCACATCCACATCTTGCAGCTGATCCGTGAGGCAGTGCTCAATGCCATCAAACATGCCAGTGCGCAAGTGATTGATGTTAGCTGTGAGACCCTCGCCGATGGTAACATCCAGGTTCAGATTTCAGATGATGGTGTCGGAATAGGGATCGCAAGCTCGGCGGTCAACCACTATGGCCTGAGCATCATGAACGAGCGTGCCAGCAAGCTGCATGGTCTGCTGACCATCAGCGAAAGGCCGCCCAGAGGCACCTGCGTACATCTGACCTTTCCCACCAGCCTAACAAGAGATGCCTGATGGACGAGATGAAATATAGTGTTCTGGTCGTGGATGACCATCCCCTCATGCGCAAAGGAATTGTGCAGCTGCTGGCCCTGGAGGAAAACATCGAAGTCGTCGGTGAAGCTTCCAACGGTACCGATGCCGTCGCCATGGCCAAGGAGTCCGAACCGGATCTGATCCTGCTCGACCTCAACATGAAAGGCCTCTCCGGTCTGGACACCCTCAAGGCGCTGCGCACCGAGGAAGTGACCTCCCGGGTGGTGATCCTGACCGTGTCCGACGCCCGTCAGGACGTGGTGGCGCTGCTCAAGGCCGGCGCCGATGGCTACCTGCTCAAGGATACCGAGCCAGAGATGCTGCTGGCCCAGCTGGCGGACGTGATGACAGGCAAGCAGATCCTGAGCGAGCCGCTGCGTCCCTACCTCGAGAACATTTACGAGCTGGATCACCTGCAGCAGAAGCTGGAGAGCTTAACGCGTCGCGAAATGCAAATCCTGCGCGAAATTGCAAAGGGCCTCTCCAACAAACAGGTCGCCTCCGTGCTCCATATTTCCGAAGGCACGGTCAAGGTACACGTCAAGAGCCTGCTCAAGAAGCTCGAGGCGCAAAGCCGCGTGGAAGCTGCTGTCATGTACCTGGAGCAGCGCAACTAAACGCCCTCCCATCCAGCAAAAAGCCACCTTCCGGTGGCTTTTTTCATTCTCTGGCACAGTCGCTGCATTGTCCTATTCAGCAATTACTCAATGGAGGATGGAACATGAAACTTCAACCCTTGGCACTGTTCCCCTTGCCTTCCCACATACTGCCTGGTGGCAAGCTTCCTCTGCGTTTGTTTGAACCGCGCCACCTGCAGATGCTCAAAGAGTCATTCATCGATGACCAGGGCTTCGGCATCGTGATGGAAGAGGCGACGACGACTGGCAAGTCCGGGCGGATCCTGCCGGTCGGCACCCGGGTCAAAGTCACCGACTTTTACACCCTGAATGACGGCCTGCTCGGCGTCACCGTACTCGGCATGGAACGTTTCTGCATCCACGAGATGGAAACGGACGAGCTGGGTCTGCGCCGGGCCAGAGTCGAAGCCCTGCCCAACTGGCCGAGCACCCATTCAGACTTCAGCGACAAGCCGCTGGTGACCCGGCTGCGGGAAGTGTTTGAACAGTATCCGGAGCTGGATGAACTTTACCCGGACAAGCAGTTTGACGATGCGGCCTGGCTTTGCCAACGCTGGCTCGAAATCCTGCCGATGCCGATCTATGAAAAGCAGATGTTGATTGCCAAACAAAATAGCGAAGCGGCCCGTCAATTCTTGCGCCGACTGATCGCACAGTGAGTCAGAAGTGTATTGCAAAATGCGAATATTCCGATAATGAAAACAAGAATTTCGCATTTTGCAAATAAAGCGCCCAATAGAAATCAATAACCGCGCTGCAAGCCGCATAAACTGGTTCTGAAAAGTTGGCACGACTTTTTCATATAGAATCGTACAACCCGATTTATCCCGTGCTCTCTTCAGTATTTGCTGAAGAATTGGTCAACCACCCAGGTTGACCATTTTTTTTAGCTGCGATCCGGCGCTGCGGGCTGAAAATGGCGCTGCAGACACTCCCGCAGCCGCATCAGACTTATCGGTTTGGCCAGAAAGTCATCCATCCCCTGGGCCAGGCAACGAGCCCTGTCTTCCGCCATGGCGTTGGCCGTCAGCGCCACGATGGGTACGCTACAACCCAGTTCTCGCAGACGCCGGGTCGCCTCCAGTCCATCCATCTGCGGCATCCGCATGTCCATCAGGATGAGATCCGGCCGTTGCTCTGCTACTTGGGCCAGCGCCTCCAGCCCGTTGGCCGCGACTCTGACCCGGCTAACCAGCTTTTGCAGCATGAGCGATACCACCAGCTGGTTGACCGGACTGTCTTCCACCACCAGCACATCCAGATCCTGAATGGGCTGCTGATCCGGCTCCGGCCGGCTGCTGCATTCGCATGGCAGCGCCATGCCCGGCAAATCAAACCAGAAGCAGCTCCCCTCACCAGGGGCACTGCGCAGCTGAATGCTGCCGCCCATCAACTCCACCAGCCGCTTGCTGATGGCCAGCCCCAGCCCGGTGCCCGAGAAACGGCGGGTGGCCGAACTATCGACCTGAGAGAAGGGTTCGAACAGCAGCGCCTGATCCTCGGCCGAGATACCGATCCCGCAGTCGGTCACCGAGACCCTCAACTGCTGTTCATACCAGCTCAGTTGCAGCAACACGCTGCCCTGACTGGTGAATTTCACCGCGTTGCCGAGCAGGTTGCTGATCACCTGGGAGAGGCGCACCGGATCCCCCTGCAACTGGGCTGGTACGGCGTCGTCTACCCGCCAACGCAGGTCGATGCCCTTGCTGTCCGCCTGCGCCAACAGCGGCTCGATGAGGGACTGGCAGAGCTGAGCCGGCTGCAGCGTCTCGCAGTGAAACTCCAGGGTATGGGATTCAATCTTCGAGAAATCGAGCACATCGTCGATGATGGTCTGCAGCAGGCGCGCCGCATGGGTGGCGTGGCCCAGCAGCGTCTGTTGCTGGGGCTCGAGCTGGGCGTGTTGCAGCAGGTCCAGCATGCCCAGCACCGCGTTCATGGGAGAGCGTATCTCGTGGGTCATCATGGCCAGGAACTGCGACTTGGCGCGGTTGGCCGCCTCCGCCTCGTCCCGCGCCCTGGCCAGCTCCTGCTCACGGCGGATCTGGTTGCCCACATCCCGCGCCGTGCCGCGATAACCGATGAAGGCGCCGGCCGCATCGAAACAGGGTTCGGCGTTGATCTCCATCCAGCGCGGCCCCTTGGCCAGGCTGACCTGGGCCCGCACCGCCCGCACCGGCAGGTGCAGACCGATGAGCCGGCGATACTTGCCCCATTCGGGGTCGCGCCTGTCATGGGCGTAATCGTAGAGGCTCTGGCCGGGTTGATGCACCAGCATGTCCCCCTGCTGGCCGGGGGCGGATACATAGCTCAGCCGGTGCTCGGTATCCGTCTCCCAGAACCAGTCGGACGCCATGCCGGCAAAGCTGCGAAAACGCTGTTCGCCCGCTTGCAGGGCCAGCGTTTTCAGCTCGACCTGTTCCTGTAGACGGGCTCGATAGGCGATGTTGACCAACGCCTGGGAGATAAGTGGACGGCAGCGCTGCATGGCCGCCTTGCTCTTGAGATCGAAGGTCCCCATCACGGCGTGACGGCAGATGAGCACGCCGGAAAAACCGGGAGCGCGCAAGCCCGTCATCATAACGCTTGCCCAGCCCGCCACATCGGCCAGCGGTGCCAGTTCCGGCAACTGGGTTGGATCATAGATGACCAGGGTCTCTCCCTCGATGGCGCGAGAGAAGAGCGGGGTCAGTTGCCAGCTGCGCCCCACTTCGCCATCCTGGGTGCTGAGGTGAGTAATACCGCCTTCTCCCTCCCAAGCCACCACATCCGCGTGTTCGAAGCCGATGAAGGGCTTGAGCACCTGAATGAGGCTGTCCAGCACCTGTTCCAGCGTCTGGGCATCGGCCAGCGTCGCCACCCCGCACAACAGGGTTTGCGACTCCTGGCGGTATTTGGCCTCGCGTTCCCGGCAACGCACCAGCTCCACCAGGGTGGTCTGCAGCTTGTCGCCGAGGGCTTCCAGTTCCGTGTTACCAATCATCTTGTTTCCAGCGCAATGTCAGCTGTCGAGGAAGATCACGCTCGAGACCATCAGGTTGCCGTGCGCCAGCTCACCATGGGGCAGGCGGCCCTGCTCGCCGAAGGTGAACGGGGTGATGAAGGGGATGTCCCCCAGCCGGGTATGAAATTGATCGACAAATTGGCATAAGCTATCACCAAGAGCCAAGCGACAACCAGCACAAAAAATCACAAGGGCGCCAAACGGCTGCATCTCGGTGGCCATGCCGTACTCGGGTTCGATGCGGGTTGCATTCAGACTACGCTGCAGCAAGCCCTCCTGGCTGCTGTACATCAACAGCAACCGCTCCCCGACCTGAGTATCGGTAAAGAGGCGCAATCCGCCACCTTCTGTCACGGCTTCCGGGTGGGAGAGCTTGTAATAGGGCATGTCATCCAGGGTGCCGACCTGTCTCGCCAGCGGTGACAGGGTCGTCTCCCGCAGGATGGGACCCACCGGCCAGGGGATTGTCCGTCCGCTCCAGCGAGCGTAGACCTCGGCCGCCGGCTCATGATCGATGGTGAGGATCTCCCGTCCCGACAGGGCCGTAATGGTGCCGCGATATTCGGTGGGGACATAGCCGGAGTGAAACTGGAACGCCAGCTGGCAATCGGGATAGAGCACGGCCAGTGCGACGCCCTCGCGGGTACTGCCCTCATCCCAGCACAGCTGCCAGTCACCGCTGACGCTGTTGTCGGCGGCGGAGCCCCCGACAACCGGGACCGTCGTGCCCAGCTCGGCTTCGATGCTCTCCAGCATCGCCTCCTCCTGGCCCGGGCTGGCATGCAGCAAGATGAGTTGTGGCAGCTCGCCGGGGCGCCCCCCGTCGGCGATGGCACTGCGCAGCAGCTGGCGCACATCCACCGCATCCCCCGCCTGGCCCGCCACGCCGTAGGCTCCCTTGTCATCGTAGATGGCCGCCACTGCCAGACCGATCCCCTGGCGGGCATGATGGCCGGTCTGGGTCATGACCCCGCCACAGGAGCTGCAACCTATCATCCGAGACGACGGGAACTGCTGTTTGAAGTGATGGCGCAGTTCCTCGGCATCGTGAGCCTGAGTAAAATAGACCAGTAACAGCGAAGGGGAATGAGGTGATTGAGCGAGCAGCCGCTCACTGACCTGCCGGGCAGCCAGCAGGGAAGTCTCTTCAAGAGAGTGAGCCGTCAGGAAGTTCAACACCATCTCCTAGTTGTTCATGATGCTGGGGGTAAGCAAAAATCATACCTTAATCAAACAATTATCCCGTCTTATCGATTAGAATCACATTCAATTGAGCCCAACCACAGGAAAACGGCATGTGGCAGAAGAACATCAATGATTTTGACCGGGTCGTCGCCATCGGTGGCGGCCACGGCATGGGCCGTGTGCTCTCTTCACTCTCGTTTCTGGGATCGCGCCTGACCGGCATCGTCACCACCACCGATGATGGTGGCTCTACCGGACGACTGCGCAAGAGCCAGGAGTGTATCGCCTGGGGGGATCTGCGCAACTGCCTTAATCAACTGGTGACCGATCCCAGTATCGGCAGCCTGCTGTTCGAATATCGGTTCGCCGGTCGCGGCGAACTGGCGGGCCACAACCTAGGCAATCTGATGCTGCTGGCGCTCGACAACCTCTGCGTGCGCCCTCTTGATGCTATCAAGCTCATCAGCGACATGCTGAAAATAGAGTCACAATTGTTACCCATGTCTGAATTTCCCACCGACCTGTGCGCCCACACGGCCTGTGGCAACCAGATCCTGGGGGAAGTTTCCATCGATCAGCTCGACACCCCGCCGCTCTCCCTCAGCCTGAGCCCGGAGGTACCGGCCACCCGCGAGGCGGTACAGGCATTGGCACAGGCCGACATGATCATCCTCGGCCCCGGCAGCTTTCTTACCTCCATCATGCCGCCCCTGCTGCTGGCTGAGGTGGCCCAGGCCATCAACGAGAGTGATGCCATGTTGGTGTTCATCTGCAATCTGGTCGCCGAAAATGGCCCTGCCAGCCAGCTCAGCCTGCACAATCAGTGGCGCTGGCTGGAATCACGGGTCGGAGCGGGTCGGGTCGATGCCATTCTGGCCCCGGTGGGGGAATATCCGGCAGAGCTGGCTGGCCGATTGATCCTGGCCGAGCTGGGTGAGGCCGCCCTCCCCCATCGGCACGATCGCCTGAAATTGAAACTGGCACTGGACAGGGTTATCCAGCAACTGGTCAATCAACGCTAGCGGGCGGGTAGAGGATGGCAAGTCCGGCGCCGATGCGCCGGCTGCAGTGGCTCAGTGATAGTTGGCGAGGTGGGAGAGCACCTGGGGCAGGGATTGCTCCAGCTCGGTCAGCAGACGGGCGACTTGCTCGCCATCTTCATGTTTGCAGGCTTGTTCCAGCGCCACCACCTGCTGGTAACTGAGCTGGGCACCATAGCTGCCGCAAGAGGACTTCATGCTGTGGGCAAGCCGGGCCAGTGCGGGCCAGTCCTGTTGTTCATAGAGCGGGCGCAGCTGGGCAAGCTGTTCCCCCACCTCTTCGATGAAGACCGAGATCACCACCGGCATCATCTCCTGGCCGATATCTTCCGCCAGCTGTCGCAACACCTTCTGATCCAGCCACTCCATTCCGTCATCCTCTTGATGGTATTCAAACAGACCATACTATAGATGCCCGGCACGGCTCAGTCACGTCTCATCGCCGTCAGAAAATCGAACTCAAATGGGACGTGAGTGAGAAAAGCGTGATCAGGATCGCCTAACCAGACAATAGATGGTCGAGTTGCAACATAAATGCTGCCATTAAACTAACAATTAAATAACAATGGCGGCCGTGAGAATGATGCGACTCAGCAACACCTCTCTCATCCCTTTTGCCTGTATGGCTGCTGCGAAGAACCAGGGTAGGATTCTACCCTGGTATTTTTTTATCTCTGGATCAGCTAATTATCACTGCTGATTGGCACCCACCCGCTCACCCAGTCGAAACAGACTGAACTCGCCCGGCGCCATTTTTACCCAGTCTTCATTACCGGTCAGCGGCCGGGTCGCAATCAGGGTCACCACATCGTCCGGTGTCGTCTCGCTCTGAAAGTCGATGGCGACATCTTCATCCAGCAGACGGGCCTCCCCGAATGGAGCGCGCCGGGTCAACCAGTAGAGGTTGTTGCTGCAGTAGGTCATCACGAACTCCCCATCCGACAGCAACATGTTGAATACCCCCAAGCCGCGCAGCTCGTCGCACAGGGTCGCCAGGTAGCGAAACATGGCGGGGAAGTTGGCAGGGCGCCGGGGATACTTCTGTTCCAGCCGATCGAGCAGCCAGCAGAAGGCGTGTTCGCTGTCGGTGTCGCCCACCGGTCGATGGCGGCCAGTGGCCAACCCTTTGTAACCCGTCAACTGACCATTGTGGGCAAAGGTCCAGTAACGGCCCCACAGCTCGCGGGTAAAGGGGTGGGTATTCTCCAGCGAGACGCAGCCGCGGTTGGCCTGCCGAATATGGCTGACCACGGCGCGGCTCTTGATGGGCAGCGCCTGCACCAGCCTAGCAATCGGCGACTGGGCGCTCGGCTCGGGATCCTTGAAGGTACGAAAGCCTTTCCCTTCGTAAAAAGTGATGCCCCAGCCATCCTTGTGAGGCCCGGTCTTGCCGCCGCGCAGCATCAGACCGGTGAAGCTGAAGCAGATATCGGTCGGCACATTGGCACTCATGCCGAGCAGTTCGCACATAGGCTGCGGGCTCCTTGCTTACTTGACCATCTCATTGCCAATCGGCCGGCTCAGCCTGCGCTGACACCGGCCGCTTGCGCAAGATCCCGCCGGGACACGGCCAGACAAGGCACGACTATCCCAGCTCGAGATCCCTGCCTTACTTGGCCATCTCTTTTTCGACCAGCTGGATCAGGATGTGGATCACCTTGATGTGCACTTCCTGAATGCGGTCGGCGTAACCAAAGTGCGGCACCCGGATCTCGACATCGGCCAGACCGGCCATCTTGCCGCCGTCCTTGCCGGTCAGCGCAATCACCTTCATGCCTTTGGCATGGGCAGCCTCGATGGCTTTCAGGATATTGCCGGAGTTGCCGCTGGTGGAGATGCCGAGCAGCACGTCACCGCGACGGCCGACTGCCTCTACGTAGCGAGAGAAGACGTAGTCATAGCCAAAGTCGTTGGACACACAGGAGAGGTGGCTGGGATCGGAGATGGCGATACCGGCATAACCGGGGCGGTTCTCGCGATAACGGCCGGTCAGCTCTTCGGCAAAGTGCATGGCGTCGCAGTGGGAGCCACCATTGCCACAGGAGAGTACCTTGCCTTCCTGCTTGAAGGAGTCAGCGAGCAGCTTGGCGGCCGCTTCGATGTCCTTGAGATTTTGCTCATCTGCCAGGAACGCCTGGAGCACGCTGGCAGCTTCGGTCAATTCATTGCGGATCAGTTCTTGGTACATGATGTCTCTTCCAAAATATGGGCCGCGCCATTGTCGCACAAGCCAATCCCGGAGTCGCCCCCTGCCCGTCACGCGCCCCTCTGCAGGACGTTATGCCGATCACAGAGCCAAGGTAACAAGCTTGTAAACAGCTTGATAAGTTTGTGCGTATGAATTACAACAGGGACCATATCCAACAGGTCAGACCTCTGGATCAGTTCAACCATATTCACCCAACTTCGGCAACTCATGCAAGGAGCGAAAAATGACGACGACCCTCACTCTGCTCGGAGTGATCCTGGTGATCGGCGCCATGGCTTATCGCCGGGCGTCTCTGTTCACCTCCACGCTTGCCACCGCGGCAGCCCTGATTGTCGGCACCCTCTATGGCCACGTCCCCCTGCTGGTCTGGGCGCTGTTTGCCGTGATCGCCATCCCCCTCAACTTGGTGGATTTTCGTCGCAACCAGCTGACCAAACCGTTGTTCAAGCTCTACAAATCCATCATGCCGGAGATGTCCCGCACCGAAAAAGAGGCCATTGAAGCGGGCACCACCTGGTGGGAAGCAGACCTGTTTGCCGGCAACCCGAACTGGAAGAAGCTGCACGCCATTCCGGTCAGCACGCTGTCTGCCGAAGAGCAGGCGTTTATGGACGGTCCGGTTGAAGAAGTGTGCCGCATGGTCAACGACTGGGAAGTGACCCACGAGCGAGCCGACCTCTCTCCCGAAGTGTGGCAATACCTGAAGGACCACAAGTTCTTCGCCATGATCATCAAGAAGAAATATGGCGGGCTGGAATTCTCTGCCTATGCCCAATCCTGCGTGCTGCAAAAGCTGTGCGGCGCCAGCGCCGTGCTGGCCTCCACCGTCGGCGTACCCAACTCGCTGGGCCCGGGCGAGCTGCTGCAACACTATGGCACCGACGAGCAGAAGGATTACTACCTGCCCCGTCTGGCGGTCGGCAAGGAGATCCCCTGCTTCGCCCTCACCAGTCCGGAAGCGGGTTCTGACGCCGGCTCCATCCCCGACTTCGGCATCATCGCCAAGGGTGAATGGGAAGGAGAAGAGGTGCTCGGCATGCGCCTCACCTGGAACAAGCGCTACATCACCCTGGCCCCCATCGCGACCGTGCTGGGTCTGGCCTTCAAACTGCGCGACCCGGATCACCTGCTGGGTGACGAAGAAGAGCTCGGCATCACCTGCGCCCTCATTCCGACCCACATCAAGGGGGTCGACATCGGCCGCCGCCACTTCCCGCTCAACGTGCCGTTCCAGAACGGTCCGACCCGCGGCAAGGACGTATTCGTCCCGCTCGACTTCATCATCGGCGGCCCGGCCATGGCCGGTCAGGGCTGGCGCATGCTGGTGGAGTGTCTGTCAGTCGGGCGCGGCATCACCCTGCCTTCCAACAGCACCGGCGGCGTCAAGATGCTGGCCCTGGCGACCGGCGCCTACAGCCGTATCCGTCGCCAGTTCAAGCTGCCCATCGGCAAAATGGAAGGGATTGAAGAGCCGCTGGCCCGTCTCGGTGGCAACGCCTACATCATGGGGGCCGCCGCCAACCTGACCGTGACCGGTATCGACCTCGGCGAGAAACCCTCGGTCATCTCTGCCATCGTCAAATACCACCTCACCGACCGCGCCCAGAAGTGCATCATCGATGCCATGGACATCCACGGCGGCAAGGCCATCTGCATGGGCCCCAACAACTATCTGGCCCGCGGCTATCAGGGTGCCCCCATCGCCGTCACGGTCGAAGGGGCCAACATCCTGACCCGCAGCATGATCATCTACGGTCAGGGCGCCATCCGCTGCCACCCGTACGTGCTGCCGGAGATGCTGGCCGCCAGCCACCCGGATCAGGAGCAGGCTCTCAAGGACTTCGACAAGGCGATGTTCAGCCACGTCGGCTTTGCCATCAGCAATCTGGTGCGCAGCTTCTGGTTAGGGTTAACCGGAGCTCGCTTCGCCGCCGCGCCGTTCAAGGATCAGACCAAGGGCTACTACCAGCAGCTCTCCCGCCTCTCTGCCAACCTGGCCTTCCTGTCAGACATGGCGATGGGCACCCTGGGTGGCGAGCTCAAGCGCAAGGAGCGGGTCTCCGCTCGTCTTGGCGATGTACTGAGCCAGCTCTATCTGGCCTCCAGCGCCCTCAAGCGCTATCAGGATGAGGGTCGTCAGCACGCCGACCTGCCGCTGCTGCACTGGGCGCTGCAAGATGCCCTGTTCAAGGCCCAGGAAGCCATCGACGAGTTGCTGCGCAACTTCCCGAATCGCTGGATTGGCCTGGCTCTGCGCGTCATAGTGCTGCCGCTGGGTCGCGACCTGAAGCGCCCGAGCGACAAGCTGGACAGCCAGGTCGCCCGCCTGCTGCAGACCCCGAGCGAAACCCGCAGCCGTCTGGCCCAGGGGCAATATCTCACCCGCGAAGAGGGCAACCCCTTCGGCCTGCTGGAGCAGGCGCTGGACGATGTGCTCTCTGCCGAACCGCTGTTTGAGAAAGTATGCAAGGCTGACGGTATCAAGCGTCCGTTTATGCAACTGGACAAGGTAGCAGAGATCGGCCTGGCGCAGGGAGTACTCAACCAGACCGAAGCGGACCTGCTGCGCCGCGCCGAAGAGAGCCGCCTGCACACCATCAACGTCGATGATTTTGATCCCATCGACCTGGTGGCCAACAAGGCACTGTTCGAGCCATCGGCCTATCACAGAGCCGCCTGACAGACACATAGATAGTCAAACGCCTCCCATGTGGAGGCGTTTTTTTATGGGGCTGGAACAGGATGACGACAAAGAGATTTCACAGATCAAATTTTATTTCTCAATAAGTTTCCTATCCTTAGTGAAGCAGTTAATGTAAGCACAGGATCCCAAACAGGATTGCATGATGGATGACCAAATCCTGATTATTGACGATGACGATCTGCCCCTTCTCGATGACCAGCAGGCTGGATGGAAGGTGATGATTGTGGACGATGAACCCGAGGTTCATCGCATCACCAAGATCACCCTGAGCAAGTTTGAATTCGATAATAGACCCATTGAATTTTTGCATGCTATTCAGCCGCCCAGGCTAGGGAGTTGCTCGCCAAGACCCCGGACGTAGCACTGTTGCTGCTGGACGTGGTCATGGAGGTCGATCACGCCGGCCTCGATGTGGTCAAATTCGTGCGCGAGGATCTGCAAAACAAGATGGTGCGCATCGTGCTGCGTACCGGCCAACCCGGTCAGGCCCCGGAAGATGACGTGGTCACCAACTACGACATCAACGACTACAAGGACAAGACCGAGCTCACCTCCCAGAAGCTGCGCACCCTGCTGCGGGCCAGTCTGCGTTCATACCGCGACATCCGTACGCTGGAGAGCAATCGCCAGGGGCTGGAAAAAGTCATCGAGGCCTCCAAGGGGATCTTCGAGAAACGGGCGCTGCGCCAGTTTGTTGAAGGGGCTCAGGAACAGCTCGGGGCCCTGCTCAGTCTGGAAGAGTCGCAAATCTACGACGTGAAGCAGTTCGCCTACGAAGTGCGGGATCAAATTCTGGAGCCCCTGCTGCCGGGCCACCCGTCACTGCGACTGGCGGATGCACCCTTTATTCTGCGCCAGGCCATGGCCAATCGTGCCAACGTCTATGATGGCAACCAGATGGTGCTCTACTGCCAGAACCCCCGTCATCACCTGCTGTTTCATATCGAGACCACTCGTCAGCTCAGCCAGATGGACATGGGGCTGCTCAGCCTGTTTACCGAAAACATCATAGTGGCGCTGGAGAACATCCGGCTCAACGAGGTCATCGCCGACAACCAGCGCGAGATCATCTATCGGATCGGCGAGCTGGTGGAGACCCGCTCCAAGGAGTCCGGCCTGCACGTGAAACGGGTCGCCCTCTACACCGAGCTGTTCTGCCAGTTGCTTGGCATGAGCGAGGAGCAGAGCGAGCTCATCAAGCGCGCCTCCCCGCTGCACGACATCGGCAAGGTGGGCATCCCCGACGCCATCCTCCACAAACCGGGCAAGCTGACCCCCGAGGAGTGGGAGATCATGAAGACCCACGCCCAGCTGGGACAAGACATGCTCTCCGGCAGCGATCTGGCGCTGTTCCAGATTGGCGCCACCATCGCCGGCAACCACCATGAAAAGTGGAATGGCAGCGGCTATCCCCGTGGCCTCAAAGGTGATGCCATTCCGCTGGAAGGGCGGGTAGTGGCGCTGGCCGACGTGTTTGATGCGCTCGGCTCGGATCGCTGCTACAAAAAGGCCTGGCCGCTGGACAAGGTGCTGGCGCTGATCCAGGAGGAGAAAGGTCAGCACTTCGATCCCCAGTTGGTAGAACTGATGCTGGCCAACCTCGACAAGTTCCTCGAGATCCGCGATCAACACAAGGACATCTACGTCGGGGAACATTGATGCTGAAGGGTTGCTGCTAACCTGCTCTCCCATAAATAACAAAGCCGCCTCGATGGGCGGCTTTTTCATGTGGTTACCCGGTTATTGTTCAGGCAGGTTCAGATCCAGCTTGGCTTCCGGCTTGGCGCTTTCGCTCTCGGCTTTCTGCGCCGCCATCGCTTTTTTCAGTGCCCGCCGCTTTTGCAGCAAGATGAAACCGACGCCCCCCAGCAAGACCAGCAGGATGCCGACCCCACCCAGCAACCAGATCAGCCAACCGCTGCTCTGTTTTTCCTCGAATTTCACCTGGTTGGGCACTGCCGCCGAGGTTTCAGAAGCCGCAGAGGCCGCCGATGGCTCAGCCGCCAGCACCGGGAAGATATTGAACGATTTCACCGGCAGCGTGACCTGGATCTCGCGGCCCAGCCGGGTCGTGCCAAACAGGGTGGCGTTCACCTCATACTGGCCAACCTCCTTGATGGCGGAGAGATCCACTTCCACCCGGGGTTCGGTCGCCACCGCATTGAACGCCATGCTGGCTCCCACCGTGTTGGTCGCCTTGCCCTCAATGACCACGGAGGCCGGATCCAGCTCATCGGCATCGATCAGGAAGGAGAGCTTGGCGCCAAACTCCTGCGAGGGAGGCGCCAGGGTATAGTTGACCGGCAACGGGTAGATCAGCACGTCCTGATAGCGAGCGCGGGAGAACACCTGATTGCCCGTGCTGTACATGGCCCGGTATTTTCCCGCAGCCACATCCAGCACCGCCTCGGCGGTCATGATGCCGTCACCCGGCACCTCATCAAGCCCCTTGCCATCGTCACGATAGTGGCCGAGCACTTCGTCAACGATGGGCTCACCCTCCTGCTTGGCATCATTGAAACGTTGCAATCGCACCGTCATGCCAAGGTCGGTCAGGTAATAGCCCGCCTTGGGCGGTGCATCGTCGATCAGCAGCCAGGACTTGAGCTTGACCCTTTCCCCCTGATAGAGCTGGGTCGGCAGTTGATCGGTTTCCAGCCTGATGTTCGACAGCAGGCGCACCCGGTTGTCCGGATCCACCTCACCGATGGCCTGCCAGGGGCCCGGCATGGGATCGCGGATGGTGATGAGATCCTGATCCTTGAGCGCCAGCCAGCCCACATCGGGGGGCGTCACCTTGCCCACATAGAGCTTGCTGCCGTCCGGACGCACCAGGATCACCGACGGGGTGCCCGGCTTGCGCGTCACGATGAAGGTGATCTCTTTCACCCCGTAATCAATGCGAAAGCGATTGTCGAGCAGGGGAATGTCGGAGGGGGCAAACACCTCGTTGGCCGAGGCAGTCAGCGAGGCCAATAACAGCAGGCCGCTCCATAGCTTGCTCATTGCCGCCACAGGCAGGCTCCTCCTTTTTTCTGCACCAGATCCAGCCGCGCTTCGTGCACCGCCTCAATCTCGGCACTGGCACGGATCACCTTGAGCGGTGGGCGATTGCTCTCCAACCGGCGGATACTGGTGTCCTGATTGCTCTCATTTTCACTGCTCTCGGTAGCCAGATTCAACTTGGTCTGGCCACCCGTCATCAGCAGGTAGACGTCCGCCAGGATCTCCGCATCGAGCAAAGCCCCGTGCAGGGTACGGTGCGAGTTGTCGATGCCGTAGCGATCGCACAGCACGTCGAGGTTGTTGCGCTTGCCCGGAAACAGGTCCCGCGCCATCGCCAGGGTATCCGTGATGCCGCAGATGTCGGCAGTCTTGAAATTGAGGCCGAGCTTGCCGAACTCATAGTCCATGAAGCTCACGTCAAACGGCGCGTTGTGGGCAATCAGCTCGGCACCGCGGATGAACTCGATGAACTCGTCGGCTATCTGGCTGAACGACGGCTTGTCACGCAGGAACTCGTCGGTGATGCCGTGCACCTGGATGGCCTCGGGGTCCACAAGCCGATCCGGCTTGATGTAGACGTGGAAGTGGTTACCGGTCAGCTTGCGGTTGATCACCTCCACACAGCCGATCTCGATGATGCGGTGTCCCAGATAGACAGGGCCACCGGCGGTGTTCATACCTGTGGTTTCAGTATCCAGAATGATCTGGCGATTCAGTTGGGGTGTGTTCATGATCCAATCTATGTCAAACTTCGGCTTTACCCGCTAGTTTACCCCAAGACTCATGCTAAAAAAGATCGATTTGTATACGGATGGTTCCTGTCTCGGCAACCCGGGCCCTGGCGGCTATGGTGCCGTCATGGTCTATGGCAAGCACCGCAAGGAGCTCGCCGGCGGTTTTCGCCTCACCACCAACAACCGGATGGAGCTGATGGCCGCCATCATGGGGCTGCGCACCCTGAACGAGCCCTGCCAGGTCAGACTCACCACCGACAGCCAGTATGTGCGCCAGGGGATCACCCAGTGGATCATCGGCTGGAAGAAGAAAGGATGGGTGACAGCCAGCCGTCAGCCGGTCAAGAACGTCGATCTCTGGCAGGCGCTGGATGCGGAAGTGGCGCGCCATCAGATCGAATGGCTCTGGGTCAAGGGGCACTCCGGTCACCCGGAAAACGAACGCTGTGACGAGCTGGCCCGCGAGGCCGCCAGTGGCAAGCAGCTGGCAGAGGATACCGGCTACCAGCCCTGATCCCGGTCAGTCTCACCCGTCAGGGTCGCTCGCCAGCCAGGGCGCCCGAGACAGGCTACCAGCCCTGACGCGCCATGCCCGGCGTCGCAATCGACTCGGGCAAGCGCCAGCGGCGGCGTACCGGCGTCAACGGAAAGCGCCGTTTGCGCGCCGCTATCACGTAGACGGACGCAAACGGCCTGCAATAATCCCGCCCCACACTCTCCCGCCACCAGCCGATCCGGCTCTGCTTGCCCATGAACGAGTAGCCAAAGCGCTCGTCAAACATCACTTCACACCCGAGCAGCTGCAGCCAGTCGGTGACCCGCGCCGGAGTGAACATGCGGGCCGACCAGGGCAGATGTTGACGCAGGAAAGGCAGGCAGTGGCCGATGCCGACCAGGCTGAGCGGATTGTAGCCACTGACGATGAGCCAGCCATCGTCGGTCAGCACCCGCTCAGCCTCGCGCAGCACCTGGTGGGGATCGGGCGAAAAGTCGAGACAGTGGGCCAGCAGGCAGGCATCCACGCTGCCGGTGCGCACCGGCAGGGCCAGTGGGTCGCCCTTGAGATCCAGCAGTCTGCCGCTGGGGGCAACCCCTATCTGGTGGCGAATGGAAGAGCAGCCGCAGGAGAGTTCGGCGCTCAGTGCCCCGACTTTAAGCAGATGATAACCAAACAGATGTGGGCACCAGCTGTCGAGCCGCTCCTGGATCTCGGCCGCTACCCAGTCCCCCATGGGCAGTGCCGACCAGCTGGTCGGGATCTCGATTTGTTGTTCGGTACGTGCCACCTGCATAATAGGGCTCAACTTGGGGTTCGAACGCCATCCAGTTATATAAGATACCCTCCATAAAGAGAAGCAGACTCATGTATCCAGTGATCACAGTTCCTGCCTTTAACGACAACTACATCTGGTTGATCCGACACGAAAATCACTGTCTGGTCGTCGACCCGGGCGATGCCGAACCCGTGCTGGAGCGGCTGGCCGCACTGGAGCTGCAGCTCGACGCGATCCTGCTGACCCATCACCACCACGATCATGTGGGAGGCGTCACCGCCCTGCTCGGCCATTTCCCCCATGCAAGACTCTATGGTCCCAAACTTGACCCCATGCCCGCTCATCACGGCCAGTGGCTCGATGACGGGGATCAGATCAACTGGCATGGCCTGAGCCTTGAGGTGATCCATGTGCCCGGCCATACCCATGGCCACATCGCCTATTACGGCCATGGCATGCTGTTTTGTGGCGATACCCTCTTCAGTGCAGGTTGCGGCCGCCTGTTCGAAGGCACCCCGGCCCAGATGCACGCCTCATTGCAGCGGCTCGCCGCCCTGCCCGACGATACCCTCATTTATTGTGCCCATGAGTACACCCTCTCCAACCTGCGCTTCGCCTACGCGGCCGAGCCGGACAACCAGGCGATCCAGCAGCGGATCGGGCTGATCAGCAAGCTGCGCCAGCAGGGTCTGCCGAGTCTGCCATCACGGCTGGGGGATGAGCGGGAGTTCAACGTTTTTCTGCGATGCGAACAGGATTCCGTGAAATTTTCTGCTGAGAAACACGCCTTAAAATGCTTGGAAAATCCAGAGGATACCTTCACCGTGCTGCGATCCTGGAAGGACGTTTTTTGAACAAACCTTGATCAGGGGGCCATTGCCCCTTATGATGCGAGCTGTTTTTCCTAAAGATGACCTGAGCGAGATGAAGGTACGAACGGCCTTATTGGCGGCGCTGTTTCTCAGCGGCTGCCAAAACCTGAGCCATCAGGATGACCGGGCGCTAACGGCAATCGAGCCGATCAAGTCCCCCCAAGTCAACAAAAAAGCGTATAAAAAACATTCGGCGCGCTTCCTGTTCGGAGACGAACAGATCGACGAACTGGATGACACCGATAACCTGTGGGTGCGTATCAGCGATGATATGCAGTTTGATCCGCAGGAGAACGACCGTGTCCGCCAGCAGCGTGATTGGTTGTTGCGCAATGATAAGCATCTGGCGACCATTGCCAGCCGGGCTGAGCCCTACCTGTATCTGATGGTAGAGGAAATCGAACGGCGTGAGCTGCCAATGGAGCTTATTACCATCCCCATGATTGAGAGCATGTTCGATCCCCACGCCCGTTCCCGCAGCAATGCGGTGGGTCTGTGGCAGTTCGTTCCTGCGACCGGCAAGAACTTCGGCCTGCGCCACGACAACTGGTACGACGGCCGCCGCGATGTACTGGCCTCCACCAACGCCGCGCTGGATTATCTGGAGTACCTGAACCGTTTCTTCGACGGCGACTGGCTGCAGACGCTGGCGGCTTACAATGCCGGTGAAGGACGGGTGCGCAACGCCATCACCCGCAATCAGAAGGCAGGCCGACCGACCGACTACTGGTCACTCGATCTGCCCCGCGAAACCCGGATGTATGTGCCCAAGATCCTGGCCATGGCCGACATGATCCGCAACGCGGACAAGTACAATGTCACCTTGCCGGTGCTGGCCAACAAGCCTCAGCTGCGGGTGGTCAACACCGGCGGCCAGATCGATCTGAACGTGGCTGCCCAGCTGGCAGGCCTGCGTCCGGCTCAGCTGAAAGAGGTCAATCCGGCCCTGACGCGCTGGTCGACCTCACCCAAGGGGCCCTATCGCCTGCTGGTACCGGTCGAGTATGCCGATACCCTGGAGCTGGCCCTGGCCGATCTGCCCCAGAGCGAGCGCATCCGCACCCGCTCCTATCAGGTCACCAGCGGCGACACCCTCTCTCGCATCGCCCAGAATCACGGGGTGAGCGTGCAGCAGCTCAAGCTGGCCAACAACCTGAGTGGCAACCACCTGCGCCGCGGCCAGACCCTGATGATCCCGACCAGCGGCAGCAAGCCGGTGGTCAGTCAGAGCGCCCAGAGCAAGCCACAGCAGCTCGCCAGCCGCAGTGCCGGCAAGATCCAGTACAAGGTGCGTGCCGGTGACAATCTGTGGAGCATCAGCCAGGCGCACGGGGTTACCCATGACGAGCTGGCCAAGTGGAACGGTCTCAACGCCAAGTCGGCCTTGAAGCCGGGCATGAAGCTGGTGGTCTGGCCCAAGCAGGGCAAGAGCAGCAACAAGTCCATGGTCTATCAGGTGCGCCGTGGCGATTCCCTCTCCTCTATCGCAGCCCGTTTTCAGGTTGCCGTGATGGATGTGATGCGCTGGAATCAGCTGGGCAAGAGCGATTACCTCAAGCCGGGTCAGGAGCTGACCCTGTTCGTGAAGAACAACAGCTGATCGTTCATCGCTTCATAAAAAAATACCCCGCCAAAAGCGGGGTATTTTTTTATCTGGAACAGGCCACCCTGGTGGCCAGTACGGATTCAGGGGGTGATGGCCTGAGCCGCAAAACGGGCCATGATGGGGTTGTGATCCGACGCATCGGTCGCCGGGCTGCTCACTTCCACCAGGTCCAGGTTGCGGTAGTAGAGGTGATCGAGCGGTCGGCCGAACGCGGTCCGGCGCAGATCCGGCACCGGGATCGCCTCCTGCAGCCCCAGTTCGCCCACCAGCTTGTTCAGCCAGAATTCGCGCTTGTCGCTCCAGGTGTTGAAATCCCCGGCCAGAATGACCGGGCCCTGATGGCGATGGATGAGGGCGGTCAGATCGTTGAGCTGCTCGCGAAAGGTCGCCATCCCCAGCTCGAAATTCACCGCATGCAGGTTCACCACCAGCACGCCGTCAGGATCCCCCTGCAAGGGGTAGAGGCTGACCAGACCGGATTTGGGGATGCGCAGCAGCGGTTCGGGTGAGCGCACGCCGCACACGAACGCCTGTGGCGTCTTGGCGACTGTCATCACGCCGAAGGAGACGCCGCCCTGAGTAAAGGCTTGCAATTGCTGCCACTGAAAATCACCGGCCTTCAGCCATTCCAGCATGTCGGGGCGGGTCGCCGACTCCTGCAGCAGTACCAGATCCTGGGATTTGGCATACTCGTCCAGCCCCTCGCGCCAGTTTTTACGCTGACCCTTGTAGAGATTCCAGACGGTAATGCCGAACTCGCGTGGCAAGGCGGTGGAGGCCAGTGCCACCAGCGGCGGCTTCTGGCAGTTGGCGCCGGGAATGATGCCCTGCGCCGTGACCAGGTGATCCTGATCCGGCACCTCGAAACAGCCGACCAGTCCCAACGTCAGCAGCGACGTACCCAGAATGCGATAACTATTTTTCATTGGCTAACAACCACCTGCCTCTGCATTGTGTCCTGACCATCACAAATGTCATCGCTGCCGACTAGGCTGATAGCTCGTGTCCGGCCCGGCTCATCCAGAAGGAATTCAACGATGGCGAGACAGCACCAGTACCGCGTGACATTTTATGATCAACAAGGAAATTGTCATCAAGTGGAGCTTTCCACCGTCTATCAGATCAGACGGGATCCCCAGTGCGATCTCTGCCTGTTCGACACCCAGCAGTGCGTCGGCTCGGAAGAGATGCTGGAACGCATGATACGGCAAAAAACCGGGTTTGAGCAGGAAATATCCATCATCAACGCCCGGCTTATCTGAGCCGGATCAGACCGGTACCGGACGGGATTTTCCCTGTTCGTCGATGGCGACATAGGTGAAGATCCCTTCGGTCACGCAGTAGCGCTGGGCCTCGTTTTCACGCAGCACCGGCTTGACCCACACCTCCAGCTTCAGCCGCATGGAGCTGCGACCGATCTTCAAGCAGCGCCCGTAGCAACACACCACGTCGCCCACCTTGACCGGGCTGTGAAAGGTCATGCCCTCGACGGATACGGTACAAATACGTCCTTTTGCCAGCTCCTTGGCCATGATGCCCCCACCTATATCCATCTGGGACATGATCCAGCCCCCGAAGATATCGCCATTGGGGTTGGTATCGGCTGGCATTGCCAGGGTTCTCAGCAACAGTTCCCCATCGGGGTGACGTCTTGTATCTACCATCTTTACCGCTCTCTCTGTATGGATGGCGGCATGATAGGGGGCGAGCCCCCCCTTGGCAAACCTCAATTGCCCGCCGCGCCACCCCATTGGAGCCACCTGTGCCCCACTCTATAGCACAGTGCGGAATGCTCAGTGACCCCGGGCCGCCAGCTCGGCAAACCAGTGCGCCGGATCGGGCCAGCGATAGACAAAGCCGAGCTGCTCGCAGATGCGCAGCCCCTCGACGGGGAGAAACCGGCCGGCCGGCTCGATGAAGACCGGGGCCGGCAGGCCAAGCTGACGTGCGGCAAAGGGATAGAACTGCTCCCGGCGCGGGTGCACCGGTGCGCTCAGGTTGTAGGCATCGCCATCCTTTCCCTGCGCCAGCAACAGCTGACAGGCGGCCACCACGTCATCCAGGTGCACCAGGTTCACCGCCTGACCGCCCCCTTCCAGGGTTTTGCCCGCCAGGAAGCGGCCGGGATGACGCTGTGGCCCGTACAGCCCGGCCGGGCGCAGCACCATGGCACAGGGAATGCCAGCCCCCATCGCCGCCTGCTCGGCGGCCAGCATCCGCATCCCGCGCTCGTGGGCAGGCATGGGGTGTTCATCCTCCCCCTGCCCCGGTGCCCAGACCGAGGTGGCACTCACGAACAACAACCGCTGCACACCGGCGGCCCGCGCCAGCTCGGCCACCCGCCCGATGGCGGCCGGGTAATCCTCAACCTTGCTCGGCGGCACGCAGATCACCAGCTCGCGGCAGCGAAACGGCAGGGCGGTCAGCCCGGTGCCCAGTTGCAGCGGCCAGGCCTGCAGCCCCTCTGCGGTCAGCTGCGCGGCTTTCTGGGCCGAGCTGACCGTCACCGCCACCTGGCGACCCTCGGCCTGCAGCACCCGGGCCAGCGGCAACCCCAGCCAGCCAGCGCCCACGATCCCCGTCTGGTATTCACTCTTTGTTGTCATTACAAAATCCTGGCAAAAAAAAACGGCCATCCATGATGACCGTCGAAAGTAACGAAGGAAATAGCTGGATTAACCAGTTACCTCCCACAGCGGGAAAATCGGGAGCGCAGGCTCCTAATTCGTGGGGCCTATGCTAGTGGCAGGCAGTCCAAAAAGCTTTGAAGCGGATCACAGTTGAAAAGGATTTCTGAAAACGCTTTCAATTTTTCCGCAAAATAGGGGAGCGACATTGGCCCATTCAGGGCCAATGTCGGCTACTCAGGCAACGGATTCCCGTCTGACCAGCTCGGCCTCGAACTTGAGCTCCAGCCCCTCGGCCGGCTTGTGATCCAGCAGGCTCAGCGCCAGCTCGGCAGCCCGGCCGCCCATCTCTTCGATGGGGTAACGCACCGTGGTCAGCTTGGGATAGATATAGCGGGCATAGGGAATGTCATCGAAGCCCACCACCGAGATCTGCTGCGGGATCTTGTATCCCCGCTCCAGCAGACAGGAGATGGCCCCCGCCACCATGGCGTCGTTGAAACCGAGCACGGCGGTAAACTCAACCCCCCGATCCAGCAGCTCGCCCATCGCCACGTAACCGCCGTTCTCGTCGGCAAAGGCGCGGCCGATGAGGGCAGGATCAATAGCAATGCCGGCTCGCTTCAAGGCGTGATGATACCCCGCCATCCGCTGCTGGCCATCGACGAACTCTTCATCGTCCGAGGTGACGAAGGCAATCTTGTGATGGCCCGCATCCAGCAGGTGCTGGCAGGCGGTGGTGATGCCGGCCTGGTTGTCCAGCCAGACGCAGCGATCTTCGGCGCCCGGTACCTGGCGGTTGATGAAGACCACCGGGGTACTGCCCGCCACCAGCTCGCTCAGCTCCTCGTCGGGCAGCGCCTTGCTGTGCAGGATCAGCGCATCGCACTGGCGCTGCAGCAGCGCCTGGATGGCGTGACGCTCGCGCACCTCGTCGTGATTGCCGGACATGACAATGGTGAACTTGTCCGCCTTGTCCACCACGCTCTCGATGCCGCGCATCATCTGGGCGAAGAAGGGGCCACCACACAGATCCCCCACCAGCACACCGATGCAGTTGGAGCGCTTGCTGACCAGCGCCTGGGCAAAGCTGTTGGGACGAAAATTGAGTTCCTTCATGGCCGCCATGACGGCCTCACGCTTTTCTGGTGCCACCTGCGCCGTGTTGTTGATGACTCGCGACACAGTTGAAATGGACACATTAGCCAACCGGGAAACGTCTTTAATCGTTGCCACTATCAATTCCTTTGTTGGGGGAGCCTGTCTGTGTTGAACGGGCGATTATAACGAACCTGCCAGACCAAGAGATGGCGCCCGATCACCTGGCAGGTTTCCTTTTGTAACAAAACCTTATGGGATAATAACCATTTTGGGGAGGGAATGGGAATCCGGCTGCCGCCAGGGCGGCAGCCGTCTCAATAAGCGTGACTCAGCTCGCGCTCGGACATGAAGCGCAGCGGCTGCTGCAGCTTGTGCTGATAGATGAGATCGAACGACAGCACGTTCTGCACATAGTTGCGCGTTTCCTTGTAGGGGATGCTCTCGACCCAGACATCCATCGGCTTGTCCGCACTCTGATCGCGCCAACGTTTGACCCGGCCGGGGCCGGCGTTGTAGGCCGCCGCCGCCAGGATCCGGTTGCCGTCGTACACATCCAGCAGCCGCTTGAGATAGGCGCTGCCAAGGCGGATGTTCATGGCAGGATCAAACAACTGCTGTTCGTTGCGATAGGGCACCCCCAGCTTGCTGGCCGTCTCCTTGGCGGTAGTCGGCATCAGCTGCATCAGTCCCCTCGCCCCGACCGGCGACTGTGCCAGCGGGTAGAGCGCACTCTCCTGACGGGAAATGGCGTAGAGCAGGCTGGTGTTCATGGTCCGCTCCTGCGCCATCTGGGAGAAGGTGTGCTTGAGCGGCAGCGGGAAGCGTAAATCAAGGGCATCCCAGGCCTCGGCCCGGATGCTGGCCAGAATGGCCAGTTCATGCCAGCCCTGGTTGAGGGCGATGTGGCCGAACTCGAGGCGCTGGGCCACCGGATTGCGATCCATGTTGTGGATCCACTCCGCCCGCGCCGCCGTGATCTCGTTCATGTCGAGCAACTCGCGCACCCGCAGCAGGAAGGGCCAGCGACTGCTGGCGGTGCGCCAGTCCGGCACCTTCTTCGCCACGCTCTGATTCTTCATCCGATAGGGCACGCCGCTGCGCTGCGCCGCCATGAAGCCGTAGAAGCCGCGCAGATTGGCGGTCTCCAGATAGAGATCCCGTGCCGGTTTTTGCTGGCCCTGTACCTCCAGCGAGCGCGCCAGCCAGTAGCGCCAGCGATCCTCCTTCTGCAGGGCCATGGGCATCCGCTTGACCCAGCCGGAGAGTCCTTTCCAGTCCTGCTCCCAGATGGCGAGCCGGGCCCGCAGCTCCAGCAGATCCGGGTCGGCCTGGCGCACTACGGTAGCATCCAGCCAGTTGCGCTGGGCGGTTGAACGGTCCAGCAGCAACCGTCTGGCCACCGCCCGCTCCACCGGTTTGAGCTCGGCCGCGCTCAGCGCAAAACGCGAGCGCAGATAGCCGAGTTGACCCAGCACCGCTTCCGGCTGCTGGTTGGCATAGCGGGCCAGCCCCAGCAGCAGCAACTTTTTGGAGGGGGCGGCGGTAGTGAAATAGGCTGTGTTCATCGCCTTGGCGGGCTGCTCGAACAGGGTAATCATCTGATCCCCGTACGCCTTCATGCCGCTGCCAAGCTGAGCGCCGAGGTGGCGGATAAGGTTCGGGTTCTCCGCCTCGAAGGCCAAGGTCATGCGGGTCCAGATCTTCTCCTGGGTGCGCAAGCCGGCCTGCTGCCAGAGCTGAAACAGGGGATCGCAGGCATCGGGGCGAGACTGGCCACTCAGCCAGAGCTTGCCCGCCTCCTGCAGTGCCTGGCTCTGCTGGCCGGTGTAGTAGCGCGCCTGATAGTGCATGCAGAGCAGGTCGGTGGAGTTCGGCTTGGCCGGATAGAAGCGCAGGAACTGAGACCACTGCTGGCTCTGGGCCAGATAGGTGAGGTAACTGCGCTCCAGCCGGTTGGATTGGGGGGTGTCGCCGTGCTCGCGGATGAAGCGGGTCACGTCGTCATACTCCGCCGCCCCCGGCCGAAAGGCCAACTGGTAGTAATCGAGATAGGGTAGCAGCGGATAATGGGTCAAACGGGCGCGAATTTGCCGAAAACGGGCCTGATCGTCGGCCCGCACCGCGTCATAAGCCTGGCGATAGAGAGATTGTTCCAGAGTCTGCGCCGCAACCTGCGTCAGCAGCCCCGGCACACACAGCGCCGATAAAATGATTCCCTGCACGGCTTTCACGAGAGACGTCTCCATTGAGAGGCAATGCCACCGCCCGTTGGCGGTGGTGTCATATTCCCTCATTCTACCCGTTAACCCGAGGGGCTACAGCTCGCCGGCGAGACTATTTTTACCCCCGGCCAGCGGGCTTTCGCTACGGGCAAGACGCTGCACGTAGCGCTCCAGATAAGGCACCGGCAGCGGCTTGGAAGCCAGGTAGCCCTGGTAGAAGTGACAGCCCTGGGCCTGCAGAAACTCCAGCTGCTGGCGCGACTCCACCCCTTCCGCCGTCACGTTGAAGCCCATGTGGCGCGCCATGGCGATCACCGCCTCGACGATGGCCATGTTGTCGCCATCGCGCGGGATGTCCTGGATGAAGGAGCGGTCGATCTTGAGCTCGTCCGCCGGCAACCGCTTGAGGTAGCTCAGGGAGGAGTAACCGGCGCCGAAGTCATCGATGGCAAAGCTGATGCCGAGCGCCTTGAGCTCGCTCATCTTGCTGATGGTGTCTTCAGCGTGCCCCAGCACCACGGACTCGGTGATCTCCAGATTCAAGCTGGCGGGATCCATGCCGGTGGAGGCCAGCACGTCGTGGATCCGATCGACAAAGTCGGTGGCGTGAAACTGCTTGGCACTGACGTTGACCGACAGCTGCGGGATGTGGATGCCGTTCTCCTCCCAGCGCACGTACTGGGCGCAGGCCTCGTACAACACCCAGTTGCCGATGTCGACGATAAGGTCCGTCTCCTCGGCGATGGGAATGAACTCGGCGGGCGACACCAGAGCCCGGCCTGGCGGCTGCCAGCGGATCAGCGCCTCGACGCCGATGATGTCGCCCCCCTCCACCATGTGCTGGGGCTGGTAGTAGAGGGTCAGCTCCTGCTGGTCAAGGGCGCTACGCAGCTCGTTGTGAATGAGCAGCCGGCGATCCGCCTGCAACTGCATGGAGGCATCGAAGAAGCGCCGGGTCTTGCGACCGGCCGACTTGGCCTGATACATGGCGGTGTCCGCCTGCTTGAGCAGATCGTCCACCCCTTGCTCCCGACCGGGGAAGAGGGTGATGCCGACGCTGGCGCCGATGTGCAGCACCTGGCCCGCATGGTTGTAGGGGGCCGCAATCTCGCTGATGAGCCGCTCGGCAATGAGGTCGGCCTGCATTTCCGCCTGGGGGGGGCTCGCCGAGAGCGAGGGCAGCAGCAGCACGAACTCGTCGCCGCCGAGTCGCGCCAGACAATCCCCTTGCCGTACCAGCCGCTTGAGCCGGCTGGCGACCTCCTTGAGCAACCAGTCGCCGGTGGCGTGGCCGAGAGAGTCGTTGATGGTCTTGAAGTGATCCAGATCGATGAACAGCAAGGCGCCGATCAAATAGTCGCGGCTCGCCTCGCCAAAGGCGTGGGCCAGGGTTTCGTGCAGCTGGCGGCGGTTGGGCAGGCCGGTCAGCTCGTCGTAATAGGCGAGATCCTGGATGCGGCGCTCGGCCTCCTTGCGCTCGGAGATATCCTCGAAACAGATGACGAAGTGGCTGATCTCCCCCCTGTCATCCTGCACCGGGGTGACTATCTCCCACTGCGGATAGGGGTAGCCATCCGCGTGCAGCCGTTGGGTCTCCCCCTGCCAGCGGCTCAGGGTGCCGAGCTCGTAGCCAAGTCCCCCCAGCCCGCACCAGAGATCGTTGCCCAGATGCAGGCCGATCACCCGCTGGCTGTCAAAGCCGGTGATCTGGCTGAAGGCGTGGTTGACCCGCAAAATCTTGAAATCGGGGTCGGTGATGATGATCCCTTCATGGGTTTCAAACGCCACGGCCGACAGGCGCAGCTGGGCATCGCTCTGCAGCCGCTCCAGCTCCGCCACCATGCGCATGGAGAAGGTGGTCAGCACCGACCCCAGATTGGGGATCGCGCTCTGATCGGAGAAGATCAGCGCCAGGTGACCCAGGATCTGGCCGTTGCGATCACACAGCGGCAGGCCGTAGTAACCCTGCCCCCCTTTGAAACCGGTACAGGAGGGCAGATCGTTCGCCAGGGGAATGACGCAGGCCTGCCCCGCCAGATAGACCTGCTGGCAGGGCATGCCGTCGAGTTCGTACTCCTTGAGGTCGATGCCATGGCAAGCCAGCACCTTGAGCCGTCCGCCGCCGGTGCGCTCCGCCAGCCAGACCGCGTCCGCCACCAGGATGTGGGCGAGCTGATTGACCAGAGTATTGAAGAAATCGAGCCCGGTTCTGGCAGAGAGCGCCTGCGCCAGCTGGGTCAACAAGGGGTCTTGCAGCAACGGCAGTTGCTGGGAGAGGTCGGCAGGCAGCTGGGTGCTGCGGGTGGTGTCGAGCGGTGCAATCCAGCCGCAGCACATCTGCTGGGCCGGCACGTACTGGCCGCTCCAGAGCACATGGCGCACCTCGCCACCCTCCTCGCAGAGGTGACCGATGAACTGGGCCGGTTGCTGTGAGTGGTAAAGCCTGGCGAGAAAGTCGGCAAAGCCGGCCTCGTCATCTGCCGCCAATTGCCCGAACCAGGGGTGAGGCCCCTCTCCTTGCCAGAGCTGGTAGGAGGCATGATCGGACAGACTCCACTGGGCGTGTTGCCGATCATAAAACCACATCATCTGAGTGGCCTGCTGTTTCATGTACTACTCCAACACCACAACAACCACGTTCAAGCCCCTGACGACTTGGCAGCGCCCACATTCACAGCGCGCACGTCGGCAAGGGCGGTGCGGGGAGAAAGTGCAAAAGATGCGAGACTAAGCGGTGAAAACCGGACATGAGGTCGACATGCGGCGCTGCCACGAAGGGACAGAAACGATCCAAGTTTCTCCATACTGCCTGCCAGTTTCGTGGAGCTCAAGCGCTTTTTGGTGCAGAACGGGAAAAGATCACAATTTATTCCTCCCCTCGGAAGCAAGGCCACAGTTCGTGACATAGATCACATTTTAATGTTCAGCCATGAGTAATCTGAAGGTGAAGACACAAGCAAGACGACCCGAAGGGGGCCAATATGAAAATCGAAATTACCAGCAAAATCATCGACATCACCCCGGCTATCCGCGAGCGCATTGAATCCCGTTTTGACAAGCTCGAGCGTCTTCAGGTGCCTCTTATCACACCCCATGTGATTGTCTCCAAAGAGCGTCTGATGTTCATCGTTGAAGCCACTGCTGGCATCCCCAACGGCAAGCTGTTTGCCCAGGCAGAACATGAGGACTTGTACGCCGCCATCACCGAACTGGGGCAAAAGCTGGAGCGCCAGATCAACCGCCACACCGAGAAACCCATCGCCCGTCGCGCCGCAGCGGCTGGCAAGGAAGTGCCGCAAGAGGATGAAGCCGACGCCTAAACTGCGCCACGGCACAACCAGAAACGACAAAGGCGGGATCTCCCCGCCTTTTTGCTGTCCGAATGCCGGCGTTTGTCGCCTTCAGCAACCACTGAGCCAGTACAGCCTGGCATCCACCCCCGCCTTGAGCGTATCGAGGATCGGCAGCATCAGCAGGGGATCGTCGCGTCTGGGCTGATCCGCCAGCTTGCCCTGCCAGCGCTCCCGTCCAAGCGGCGAGAGGTTGTCATAGACGGCGGGCTCCAGCGCAGGCGGGGCGCCGAGCAGCGGCGGTGAGCGCAGCGCCAGCCAGAGCCGCACATCCACCATGGAGCCCCCCTGTTGCAGCCGCTCGTTGAGCAGAGCGGCCTCTTCATCGTTTGCACTGCCCTGCAAGGGCGTGGCTGGCGGCAGCTCAAAGCGGCTGCGCCAGACCCGGCTCTCACCCTTTGCTGGCTGCCTGGGATCGAACCAGGGCTGCTCTTCCACCGCATCGGTCAGCAGGGCCAGATGCAGGCGAAAGTCAGCCCTGTCTCCGTGCTGGAGATCCTGGTTGAGACGTTGCCCCAGCTGGGCCTCGTCCACCAGCCACTGCTCACGAATGGCGCTGGGTAGCATGAGATAACTCTTGGAAACGGTGGTTTCATCCTTTATCGGCCGCAAATCCGATCCTTTAAGCAGGAAAAATCCCGCCAAGGGGTTCACAACCCCGGCAGATCTGTTAGTATGCGCCTCGCACTTGTGGAGGGGTTCCCGAGTGGCCAAAGGGATCAGACTGTAAATCTGACGGCTCTGCCTTCGAAGGTTCGAATCCTTCTCCCTCCACCATTTCAAGTGCAGTCACGGCACCCGTCGTGAACAAAATTGGCAATACCCCGTGGAGGGGTTCCCGAGCGGCCAAAGGGATCAGACTGTAAATCTGACGGCTCTGCCTTCGAAGGTTCGAATCCTTCTCCCTCCACCATCATTCAAGAAAACCCGGCCTCGCGCCGGGTTTTCGCTTTTCAGCATCCCCTCTCTGTTCATCAACATCAGCATCAGCCGCATCAATGCCACCAATAAAAACGGGAGGCTTGTGCCTCCCGTTTTTGTCTCTTCCTGCCCGCTACAGGGTGAAGCGATAGAAGATATCCACCGCCTGGGCCACCCCGCTCATGGCCTGCAGGTAGAGCCTGGGCATCAGCTCGTAGCGCAGCTTGAACTCGGCGATGGGGCTGAACACCCCGACCCCGTACTGGAACTGCAGCCCCGGCAGCAGGTAGGCCGACAGGGTCACCTGGGTGTTGTCGCCACTGCCGGCAGTGTCGAGGGCCACGTCGCTCATGCCGAGGGATTCCCCCAGACTGGAGACCACGCCGTTGGCCTGGCTGACCGCGCCCGCCACCAGCAGGCCGTTGAAGCCGCCATCCTCGCCGCTGGTCTGCAGCCCCTTGCCGCGCAGCAAGTAGGAGAGCTGCTCGGACTGGGCCAGCTGCGGCTCCGAATAGACGGTGATCTTGGGCTTGCTGGCCGGTCCGGTCACCCGCACCCCCACCGTCACCTTGTCCTCGATGGTATCGGGATCCCGATACGCCTCTATGTTGAGGAACGGCTGATCGAGGGGGCCGGAGAAGAGGATGCGGCCATCCTTGATGATGAGGTTCTGGCCATAGGCCTTGAAGCGCCCGTCGTTGAGCACCAGCTGGCCATTGCCCGCCAGCGGCCGCGAGGGATCCTGGCGGATGTTGATGCCGCCCCCCACCTTGGTCTTGAGCCCCATCGCCTCCAGCCGCACGTCGTCACCCAGCCGGATGGCCAGCTTGATCGCCATCGGCAGCGGCGCCGCCTTGGGCACCGGCGGCAGATCGTCGTAGACCACGGTCACGTCGTCCGACACCGCCACCGCGCTCTCGGGCAGGCTCTTGACCAGGATCCGCGCCCAGGGGATGTCGACCTGACCGGTGATCCGGGTCTCCTCCCCCAGCGAGATGGCAATGTCCGGGGAGACCCGCACCCGGCCCATGCCAGGATACTGGGCTTCCAGCTCCTTGCCCTGGATGGTGAGGCTGCCGGTGACCGGCAGCTGTGCCCAGCTCAGCCAGCCCCCCAGTGCCAACGGCCCCTTGCCCACCAGCATGGTGCCGTCCAGTTCGGCCCGGTTGCCTTCAATCTTGAGGCGGGTCACCAGCTTGGAGAGGGTCACCATGTCGGAGTGGGTCTGCACCTCCCCATCCAGCAGGTTGAGCTGACCAAACAGCAGCGGCGAGGCCAGGGTACCGTCGAAGCGGGCATCGGCCGAGATGACCCCCTGCAGGGAGCGCACCTCGGGGATGAGCGGGGCGAAGGTGGTCAGCTTGAGGTCGTCAAACTTGAGCTGGCCGGAGAGATTGCCGCGACCGGACGGATCCCGGATATAGAGCTTGGTATCGATGTTGCCGATCTGCTCGGAGGCAAAGTCGAGCCGGATCGCCGCCTGCTGGCGCTCGAAGTCCACCCCGAGCTCGAGGCGCTGATAGTCGGTCTTGAGCTCGTCGGCCACAAAAGTGCCCGGCGTGGTGCGCACGGTGGCGTGCAGGGTCGGCTGATTGCCGCGCCAGCTGGCCCGCCCGTCGGCAGAGAGCACCGCCTGCCAGCGGAAGTTGTCCGGCAGCCAGGGCCGCAGACGCTTGAGGTCGAACTGGTTGAGGGCAAACTCCAGGCTGCCCTGCTGGGCCGATACCTGGCTGCCCTTGACGCAGAGGCTGGCCCCCTGGGAGCCGAGGCAGAGATCCCCCATGGTCAGCCGCTGACGCGGCAGGTCGAGGTCGAGGGCCCAGGGCGCGCTCAGCTCCCAGCGCCGCAGCGGTGTCTTCAACTTGAGCTCGCTGAGGGCACCGCGCCAACGATCCCCGCGCAGACCGCCGCTCAACTTGAGGTTGGCCGCCACCGGGTCGCCCTTCATGGTGAGCGACAGGGCGTGCTGGTTGAGATCGCCGCTCAGATTGAGCGCCAGCTGGCTGAGGCTGGTCGCCCCCTGTACCAGGCTGGCCACCGTCAGGGCCACTTCCCCTGCCGGCTTGTCACCGACCAGGGCATTGCCCTTGATGGCGATCCCCTTCAGATCGGTGCCGGCATAATAGAGGCGGCTGGCAGCCAGCTCGGTGGTGACCCGTGGTGCCTGCTGATTGCCGGTCAGGCGCACCTGCCCCTTGATGTCCCCCTTGAGGCCGGGGTAGAGCCCGGCCAGGTTGGGGGCATTGAGATCCGCATCCAGTTTCCACGCCTGCTGGCTCAGGCTGCCCTTGGCCTGCAGCTGGTTGGGGCCGCTTTGCAGCGCCAGCGCCGGGATGGTCCACTCCATCTTGTCGTTGCCGCTCGCGCTGCCCTTGATGGCCAGCGGATACTGGTTGAGCTTGCCATCCACCTTCAGCTCGGGCAGTTGCAGTTGCCAGTGGCCCGCCTCATCGAGCTCGAAACGGCTGGCAATCTTGCCCGCCAGCGCCCCCTTGAGCTCGGGCACCAGCTCGGCCGGGTTGATCCCCTTGAATTCCGTGGTGCCCTGCCAGCGTACCCCCTTGTCCCAGGCGAGCTTGCCGTCCAGCTTGAGCTCCCCCTTGAGGGCGTTGAGCAGCAGGTTGATCTGGTTCAGCTGCGTCAGATCCCCCTTGCCCGTCAGCGCCAGCTTGAAGGGGGGCACGTCCGTGCCCTTGCCGGCGGTATTCAAGGCAAACTGGTAGCCGGAGAGCTTGCCCTTGGCACTCAAACTGCCCTTGTCCAGCCGGTAGCTGGGCTCATCTTTGGCAGGCTTGTGCAGCGGCCAGCCCAGGCTCTTCCACTCCAGCCCCGCATCAAAGGGCAAGTCGGGGTCGAGGGCCGCCAGAGACCCCTTGAGGCTGGCGGCCACCTGTCCCTTGGCCTGCAGCGACAATGCCAGCTTGCCCACCGAACCGCCGAGGGTCAGGCTGGCCTGTTGCCCCTGCAGCTCGCCATCCAGCAGCCCCTTGCGGGCCTTGGCATCCAGGGTCAGGGCCAGCGGATAATCGTCTTTGAGCTGGATCTTGCCCTTGAGCGCCAGATCCGCCATGGCGTGGCGCAGGGAGAGCTCGCGCAGCGCGATGTCGCTCCCCTCGGCACTGGCCGACAGCAGCAGCTTGTCGAGCCCTTCAATCAATTCACCCTGCTGATAGCGAAACGCCGTGACCTGCAATCCTTCCAGCTGGATGGGGAAAGGCAGCCGGATGGCGGGCAGCGCGATGGGGGCTGCCTTGGTTGCCTGCTGCGCCTTGCTCTCATCCGCCGGCTTCGCCTTGGCGGTGACAGGCGACTTGGCCGCAGCCTTGTCTTGGGAGCTTGCCTTGGCGGCAGCCGGTTTGGCAGCCTCGGTGGCCGGCGTCTCGGCCAGGGTCACCTTGAGGCCATCCAGCACGGGCCCCTGCACGATCAGCCCCTTGCGGCTGAGGGTGGCGCCTATGTCGAGGGACTTGAGGCTCACCCCCACCCCGGGCACCGTCACATCGAGATCCGCCACCTGGAGGCTGTCGACCTGAATTTTCAGGGGCAGCGGGTGCCAGACGAAGGGCTCTGACGGCTCTTCCGGGGTCGGTTCGGAGTCGGCGACCTTGACCACCGGGTGGGTGACGTTAAGGGATTTGATCCAGAGCTTGCCCTGCAGCAGCTTGCCCAGATCCCAGTCCAGCACGGCGCGATCTACCGTGACGTCCACCAGCTCGTCCTGCCAGCCGACCCCTTCCAGGGTCCAGCCATAGCCGAGCTGGCCCGCCACCAGCTCCCCCTTGAGGGAAGGCAGGGCGGCCCTGGCCTGCTGCCACAGCCACTTGTTGCCCTGATGGGTGAAGCCCAGCAGGCTGACACCGATGAGCAGCAGGAAGATGAGCCCCATCAGCCAGAGAAAAATACGTTTTACCCAGATCACAGTGCAGACCCCCGCGAAAGATGCAGCCGCAGCGGCCGGTCAGGAGAACAGAAGATGAGAGGAGTGGAGCGTGGCCGGATCATAGTTCAGGCCCCAGCGCGAAGTGGAGTCGCAGCGGCTTCTCCTCCTCGGAAATGCCCACCGCCAGATCGAGCCTGACCTGACCGATGGGGGTCACCCAGCGCACGCCAACCCCGGTGCCTATCTTCCAGGCCTCGCTATAGTCGACCGTGGCGGTACCGCTGTCCACGAACAGGGCCCCCAGCCACTTGTCGCTGAAGCGGTAGTTGTACTCGGCACTGGCGACGCTCACGTAGCGACCCCCCAGCAGCTTGCCGTCGCTGCCGCGCGGCGAGATGGTCTCGTAGCCGTAGCCGCGCACCGTCTGGTCACCACCGGTAAAGAAGCGCAGCGAAGGCGGCACCAGCGAGAAGCTGTCCCCTATGATGGCCCCCTGTTCAGCCCGCAGCAGGAAGCGGTGATCCTCCCCCAGGGTACGCAGCCACTTGCTGCGCCCCCACACCCGCACGAAGCTGATGTCGGAGCCCCAATAGGGATCGGAAAACTCCAGGGTGAGCTGCTGGCGATCGCCCCAGTCGGGCACCAGACCGCCGCGCACCCGCAGCCGCGACCAGGAGACGCCGGGGATCAGCAGCAAGCTGTTGCCCTCGTCGGCGCCCTGGGTATAGATCTCGTTCTCCAGCCGGATGAACACGTCCCGGTCCCAGCTCTCCGGCCGCCGCTTCCAGCGGTGCACGCTGAGGGTGGTCAGGTCGGAGCGGGTATCGTTGTTGTCCTTGTATTGATAACCGGCCTGCAGCGAGTAGTAGTCCCGCAGCGGGTTGCCCACCGGGATCTGGTAGTCGAAGCTGAGCTCGGCCTCGGGCTGGGAGACCTTCGCGGTGGCGTTGAGCCGGTGACCGTAGCGGTTGACCCAGGGCTTCTCCCAGGTGGCGCTCATGCGCGGCCCCACGTCGGTGGCATAGCCGATACCCGTTTCAATCTCGTGATCGACCCGGTTGGAGAGGGTCACCTGCACCGGCACCCGGTTGCCCTCGGCCTGGCTGATGAGCGGCTTGATGTCCACCTGCTTGAACAGCTTGGTGGAGGAGACATCCTGCGACATCTCCGCCAGCCGGATCGCCAGATAGGGGGCGCCGCTCTTGATGTTGATGAGCGGGCGGATGAGGCGCAGCGCCTCCGGCGTGGCGTCGTAGTGGATCTCGCCGAAGTGGTAGCGCGGGCCGGAGCGAAACAGGATGTAGATCTCGGCGGTGCCCTGATCCGGGAACACCTTGACCTGGCTCTTGCTGATCTTGGCGTCGAAGTAGCCGCGGGCCAGCCCCAGACTGCCCAGATCCGCCTTGATGGATTCGTATTTGCCGTGGTTGAGGGGGTCCCCCTCTTTCAGGGGCAGCTTGTCCAACAGCTCGCTGTAGAGCTCGTCGCTGCTGGCATCCCCTTCCAGCAGGATGTCGAGACGGGAGATGATGACCGGCTTGCCCGGCTCCACCTCGATGATCACTTTGGCGGGCGCCTTCTTGTCGCGGCTCAGGGTGATCTTGGGCTGATAGTAGCCATAGACCTGCAGCGCCTTTTGCACGCTCTCGGTGATCTTGGCGCGGGCCGGACGGTACTGGCGCTCCTGATAGACCGGCAGGGCGTTGAGGTAGGCCTCGACGTTGTCCTTGTTCTCCCCCTTCAGTCCCTTGATCTGATAGGTGAGTTTGGCCGCCATGGCGGGCGTGACGAACAGCAGCAGACAGAGGCTCAGTCCCAGCGCGCGAAGCCCACGACGAAAGGCCCGTGCGGGCGGTGAGATCCCTGCAGGCAGGGGCGGATTGCATCCTGTCAAACGTCAATTTCCCCGAAGAACATGATTAAAATAATGCGATATTCAGAACGAATATGAGGCTCACTCGATCGCAAACGCGCCTCATCCTAGCATATCCCCGGCCCGACATCAGAGCGGGGTGACACCGAATTTCGCCATATTATTGAAGCCTTTGCCCGCGCAGGCCGCGCATTTTTCACACTTTCCCCCGCAGACTTATGCCACTGCGGGCCAAAAAGGGCAATCCATGACCAACACGGCCATGCCAGATGGCCCCTGGCGGCCCATCCGGCCCGGTATCGCGCCACCCCTTGTTGGCCGATGGGCGCGACATCAACTGTCGGCAACTGGTCAAGATAGCGGCAAGTCCCTCTCTCAGCGGGCCCGCCAGCTGCATCCTCCTTGCCACTGGGCCGCCCGCCTTGCCCCACTCCCGTAGAGGTAGTGCATTTTATCTTGCAGGATCAAACAGTTGCCATCGCCCAATCAAAGCCTCGTTCAACCCAATCGATTTATCCCGCTGCCCCCCTGCTCACTTCTCGCCCACACTGGGGTCATTGCACCAAGGCTCGCATCCCACCAGAGGAGACACCGCATGCACGCACGCAGCGAACAGATGGCGGACTACATCGCCGACCGACTCGAATTCATCACTTTTCTCGCCTGTTGCAGCGCCCTGCTGGCCCTGCTGACCGGCATGAACGGCCAGCAGGCGCTGGCCTTCACCGCGCTGAACCTGCCGTTCGGGCTCGCCATCCTGCTGGGCATGGCCATGCTGGCACCGCTGCCGGCCCACTGGCGCCTGCCGGGCATCACCTTGCTGCTGGCGGGCAGCGCCCTGGCGACCCTGCAACTGGGGGGCAACTGGCTCAATCCGCTGGCCATCTGGAGCCTGCATGCCCTGCTCGGGCTGGAGATCCTCTGGCAGGCACGGCCCAGAACCCGGCTTGCTGCCCGTGCCCGCAGCTGAATTTGCCATGACGGCTGACGCGCGGCAGGAATTGGAGTACTCTTTGCGCCCCCGATTTGCCCACCGCCGAGGAGCGTCCCGATGAGAAAAGCCTGTGCCCAGCACATCCTGGTCAAGACCGAGAAAGAGTGTCTGGAGATCAAGGAGAAGATTGCCAAGGGAGCCGACTTCGGCCAGATGGCCAAGCGCTTCTCCACCTGCGCCTCCAGCAAGCGCTTCGGCGATCTGGGGGAGTTTTCGAAGGGCGACATGGTCAAGGCGTTTGACGATGCCGTGTTCAAGGGCGAGCTGCTGGCCGTGCTCGGCCCGGTGCGCACCAAGTTCGGCTTCCACCTTATCAAGGTGCTCTACCGCAGCTGAGTTCAGGGCCCGGTTCAGGGTTCTGGGTTCAACTCCACCGGCCAGCCGCCGCAGCGGCGGGCATAGAAGCCGAAACGCCAGGGGTGGCGAGCCGCCCAGTCCTCCATCTCCGGCGCCGGGGTGAACCGGCTCTGCGGCCAAAGCGCAACCCGGCTCGGCCGCCCGTGCAGCGCCTGCCAGCGCGTCAGGCTCACCTGGACCAAGCGCCACTGATAGTCATCCTTTGGCAGCAGGGCCGGCGCAAATGCCAGCCCCCGATTGCAATACTGGCCCTCGCCATCGCGCCCATCCACCAGCTGCCAGAACACGTTGAGCAGATCGCCATAACCCACCTTGACCGGGTCATAGTCGATGCGCACCGCCTGGCGCCGCGGCGGCACTTCCCGCCAGCTCGACCCCGTCGCCGCCAGCTGGCTGACGTAGCCCGGCTCCACCCGGCTGACCCCAGGCAGGGTCTCGTAGACGGCTTCGGCGCGCCACATGTCCCCCGCCGCCAGCACGGCGCTGTCCGCCCACAGCGGAACGCTTGGGAAAAGCAGCAGGATTGAGATAAATTTACTAACGTTATCAGTCAATTAAGTTTATCCTTCTGGGCACTTGTCCATCATAACCAGTGGATCCCCGTTATGCCCAGATATTTGTGGTGGCCGCTTCTGGCCTGGTTGCTGCCGCTCGCCGGCGCCCTCGGCAGCCGTGTTCACCTCTGGCCCTGGTGGCTGGGGTTCGCCATCTGCCTGCTCGGGGCCCTCGTCTCCCTCGTCTTGCTGGCTCGCCTGCCCTGGTCTCGCAATCGCTGCGCCAATGGCTGGGGCGCCGTACCCCTGCTGTTGCCCCTGGCCTTCGTGGTGCAGGCGCTGCGCACGCCGCTGGTCAACGATGTGAGCACGGATCCCAACAACCCGCCCCAGTTGCACTGGGCCAGCGAACTCAGAACGGCGCAGGATCTGCCGATTAATCCGGCCCCCTTGAAAGCTGTTGAGGGGAAACCCGGTCCTCTCTTTACCAGCGCCTCCCCGGTCGAGGTGATCACCGAGGCCCACGCCCTGATGGAGCAGCTCGGCTGGCAAGTGCGGCCAAGCCCGGAAGGACTCGAGGCGGTGGTCACCACCGGCTGGTTTGGTTTTCAGGATGACGTGGCGCTGCGGGTCTTTGCCGGGCCCAAGGAGACCCGCATCGACATGCGCTCCGCCTCCCGTCAGGGGCAGAGCGACCTGGGCACCAACCGGGCCCGCATAGAGGAGTTTCTGATCCGCCTCAACGAGCGGCTGGGTCAGGCCTACAAACCCAACTTGAAGCAATAAGAAGGTCATCCATGCGCGTCGAGGTGAAAGCCGATCGGGAATATGCCTGGTTTATCCGCCCCTTTTTCTGGCTGCAACAGCGCCACTACGGCCAGGTGCTCATTCCGGGCAAGTGCTGGGGCCGCTCGCCGCGCCTGTTTGCCGCCGTCGCCACCCTCTATGGCGTCATCAACCGCAAGCGCTCCCCCATCGACCCCGTGCTGCGCTCCCTGGTGACGGTGCGGGTCTCCCAGCTCAACTGGTGCCGCTTTTGCGTCGACATCAATGCCATGACCCTCATCAAGCGGGCGGGCTCCAGCGAGAAGGTGGAGGCGCTCGCCAACTGGCGCGAAAGCCCCTTGTTCGACGAGCGGGAACGGGCCGTGCTCGACTACACCGAGGCGATGACGGGGCTTGATGGAGTCAGCGATGAGCAGGCCGCCCGCCTCAAGCCCTGGTTTGACGACGATGCCATGGTGGAGCTCACCGGCCTCATCGCCTTCCAGAACATGTCGGCCAAGTTCAACGCCGCCCTCGATATCCCCCCGCAGGGCTTCTGCCAACTGCCGGTGCAGCCAGTGCGTCCGGCCCAGCCGGATAACAAGGACGCCTGATGAGAGGCTCCCGCCTGCTGCTGGTGCTGGTGATGGGCTGCCTCATCGGCGCCTTTTTCGCCTTCGACCTTGGCCACTACCTGAGTCTGCCCCAGCTGCAGGCCCGTCAGGCCGAGCTGGCCGCCCTGGTCGACCGCCATTTCGTCAGCGCCGCCCTGCTGTTCGTCGCCGTCTATGTGGTGAGCACCGCCCTCTCCCTGCCCGGTGCCAGCCTGCTCACCCTGGCAGGCAGCGCCGTATTCGGCGTCGTCTGGGGGTTGCTGCTGGTCTCCTTTGCCAGCAGCATTGGCGCGACCCTGGCCTTTCTCAGTGCCCGCTTTCTGCTGCGCGACTGGGTCGAGCGGCGCTTTGGCGACAAGCTGGCCAGCTTGCAGGCCGGCATGAAGCAGGAAGGGGCGCTATATCTGCTGAGCCTGCGCCTCATCCCCATCTTCCCCTTCTTTCTGGTCAACCTGCTGATGGGGCTCACTCCCATCAGAGTCAGCACCTACTACTGGGTGAGCCAGCTTGGCATGCTGCCCGGCACCTTCGTCTACGTGCTGGCAGGCAGCGAGCTTGCCAACCTCACCAGCACCGGCAATATCCTCTCCCCCGGTCTGATGGTGGCGCTGACCCTGCTCGGGCTGATGCCGATGCTGCTCAAGGGTCTGCAGCGGCGTCTCGCCCTGCATCGGTTGCACGCCCCCTACCGCAAGCCAAAACACTATGACTACAACCTGCTGGTGATTGGCGCCGGGGCCGGCGGCCTCGTGACCAGCTATATCGCCGCGGCGGTGAAGGCCAAAGTGGCGCTCATCGAGAAGCACAAGATGGGCGGCGATTGCCTCAACAGCGGCTGCGTCCCCTCCAAGGCGCTGATCCGAAGCGCCCGCTTTGCCGCCGAACAGCGTCGGGCCAGTGAACTGGGCTTTAGCCCAAGTCAAGCCAGCGCCGATTTCGCCGCCGTGATGGAACGGGTCGCCCGCGTCATCAAGGAGGTCGAGCCCCACGACTCCATCGAGCGCTATCAGGGGCTGGGGGTGGAGTGTATCGAAGGGGAGGCGCGGCTGGTCTCCCCCTGGGAGGTGGAGGTGAACGGCCAGCGCCTTGCCAGCCGTCATATCGTTATCGCCACCGGCGCCCGGCCGCTGGTGCCCACGCTGCCGGGCCTTGAGCAGGTGCCCTGGCTCACCTCCTACACCCTCTGGCAACTGCGCACCGCGCCGCGCCAGTTGCTGGTGCTGGGCGGCGGCCCCATCGGCTGCGAGCTGGCCCAGAGTTTTGCCCTGCTAGGGGTGCCCGTTACCCTGGTGGAACTCTCGGATCAGCTGCTGCCCCGTGAAGAGCGGGAAGTGGCCGCGCTGCTGGCGGAACAGCTGGCCCGCGATGGCGTGCGGGTGCTCACCGGCTGGCGCGCCGAGCGAGCCGACTATCTGCCCGCAGCCGAGGGAGATCTCCCCATCCGGCTGCAACTGCGCCGGGGCGATGAGACGCAAACCGTTGCAGGGGATCAGCTGCTGCTGGCGCTGGGCCGGGTGGCCAACGTCAGCGGCTTCGGGCTCGAAGCGCTGGGGGTGGAGCTGACCCAGCGCGGCACGGTGGCGGTCGATGGCTTCCTTGCCACCAACTTCCCCAGCATTCTGGCGGTGGGGGACGTAGCGGGCCCTTACCAGCTCACCCATGCCGCCGCCCATCAGGGCTGGTATGCCGCAATCAATGCCCTGTTCAGCCCGTTCAAGCGCTTTCGGGCCGACTATCGGGTCATGCCGGCCGCCATCTACACCACCCCCGAAATCGCCCGGGTCGGCCTCAACCAGAAAGAGGCCAGGGCGCAGGGCATCCCCTTCGAGCTGACCCGCTTCGAGCTGGCCGAACTGGACAGAGCCATCGCCGACGGCGAGCGTCAGGGCTTCATCGAGGTGCTCACCGTGCCCGGCAAGGATCAGATCCTGGGTGCCACCCTGGTGGGCACTCACGCCGGCGAGCGGATCGCCGAATTCGTGCTCGCCATGCGTCACCACCTCGGCCTTGGCAAGATCCTCGCCACCATCCACGCCTACCCCACCCTGATGGAGGGGAACAAGTATCTGGCTGGCGAGTGGCGACGGGCCCGTCAGCCCGCCACCCTGCTGGCGCTGCTGACCCGTTATCACCGCTGGCGCCGCCGCGCCTGACTCAACTCCAGGTAACCCAGATGCGACACTCATTGCCCTCGTTCAAACAGCTGTTGCGCGCCCTGCCTCTGCTGGCAGGCAGCCTCCTCTTCACCCAGGCCTACGCCGGCGACAACCCGCAGTGGCAGCAGACCCTTGAGAAGGCCAAGGGGCAGACCGTCTACTTCAACGCCTGGGGTGGCAGCCCGGAGATCAACGCCTATCTGGTGTGGGCCGGCCAGGAGCTGGCGCGCGAATACCAGGTCAAGCTGGTGCAGGTGAAGGTGGATGACATCGCCCAGAGCGTCAGCCAGTTGCTGGCCAACAAGCAGGCGGGCAAGCACAGTGGCGGCCCCATCGACCTGCTCTGGGTCAACGGCGAGAACTTCAAGGCGCTCAAGGAGCAGGGGCTGCTCGGCGCCCCCTTTACCCGTGAGCTGCCCAACATGGCGCTGGTCGACGGCGCCCTGCCGGTGAGTGAGGACTTCACCGTGCCGGTGGAGGGGCTGGAAGCCCCCTGGGGCATCGGCCAGCTCAACCTGATGGTCAACGGCGAAGAGGTCAAACAGCTGCCCACCTCGGCGGCGGCCCTGCTCGCCTGGACCAAGGCCCACCCCGGCCGCTTTACCTATCCCAAGCCACCCCAGTTTCACGGCTCCAGCTTTCTCAAGCAGATCTTGCTGGAGCTGACGCCCGACCCCGCCCCCCTCTATCGGGAGGCGACCGATGCCGAGTTCATCAGGATCACAGCCCCGCTCTGGGCCTGGCTCGATGAGCTGCACCCGGCACTCTGGCGCAAGGGCAAGCTGTTTCCGACCAGCGCCGCCGAAACCCGCCAGCTGCTCGATGACGGCGAGCTGGCGATGGCCATCAGCTTCAACCCGCAGGAAGCGCAGAGCGCGGTACAAAATGGCACCCTGCCCCCCAGCGTGATGGCGGTGGCCATGGCGAAAGGGGCGCTCACCAACAGCCACTTCCTCGCCATCCCCTTCAATGCCAACGCCCGCGCCGGCGCCAAGGTGGTCGCCAACTTCCTGCTAAGCCCAGCCGCCCAGGCGCGCAAGGCCGAGCCCGCCTTCTGGGGCGATCCCAGCGTGCTGCGGGCCGATACCCTGCCCGCCTCCCAGCAGCCGGTGCCGGCGCTGCGCTTCAAGGCGGTGGCCGAACCCCACCCCAGCTGGCAGCTCAGGCTCGAAGCGGCCTGGGCCGAGCGCTACGGTCACTGATGAGCCGGTTCGGCCGCTCTTTGCTTGATTGGCGCCCCCTGTTCACTGCCGGGTGCGCCTTGGTTTTTGGTCTCCCGCTGCTGGCGGGGGGCTGGCAACTGCTGGCTGAGGGGTTGACCCGACCCCACCTGCAATTGCTGCTGGCCCAGCCGGGCCTGTGGCACTCGGCACTGCTGAGCCTGTGGATTGCCGCCGCCTCGACCCTGGCCAGCCTGCTGCTGACCGCCCTGCTGCTGGCCCACAGCGACAGCCGGGCCGTCGGTTGGCTGCGCCGGCTGCTCTCGCCCTTGCTGGCGCTGCCCCACGTTGCCTTTGCCATCGGCTTTGCCTTTCTGCTCGCCCCCTCCGGCTGGTTGCTGCGCCTGCTCTCGCCGACCCTCACCGGGTTCGCGCTGCCCCCCGACTGGCAGACCCTGCGCGATCCCGCCGGGCTTGGGCTGATCTTCGCACTGATCTTCAAGGAGACCCCCTTCCTGCTGCTGATGGCGCTCGGCGCGCAAGACCCCGCCAGGGCGGCGCGCCAGCAGTGGCTGGGGGCGAGCCTCGGCTTCAGCACCCCCCAGATCTGGTGGCGCCTGCTGCTGCCGGCGCTGTGGCCCGCCCTGCGCCTGCCCCTCTATGCGGTAGCCGCCTACGGGGTGGCGGTGGTGGATCTGGCCCAGCTGCTCGGGCCCGATGCCCCCGCTCCGCTGGCTGTGCGCCTGTGGCTCTGGTATCAGGACCCGGATCTGGTCTGGCGCGGCGCCACCGCCAGCGGCGCCCTGTTGCTGCTCGCCATCACGGCGCTGTTGCTGGCTCTGCTGCGGCTGCTGGAGCTGGCCCATCGAACCCTTGGCAAACCCGGCTGGCTCGATGGCCGGCGAGCAAACCCAAGCGCTCTTGGCCGCGCCCTTGCCACCGGCAGCGTGGCGACCCTGATTGCCCTCAATCTGGCGGTGCTGGGGGCCTTGCTGCTCTGGTCGCTGACCCGGCGCTGGCCCTTTCCCGCCCTTTGGCCAAGCCAGTGGAGCGGCCGCTATTGGCTCGACCTGTTGCCGACTCTGTCGCCGCTGTTGACCACCAGCATCCTGCTGGCGCTGGCGAGCGGAGCCATAGCGCTGGTGATGGCGGTGCTGAGTCTGGAGGCGCAGGCGGGCCGCCGCCCCTGGCCGCTCTGGCTTATCTGCCTGCCGCTGCTGCTGCCGCAGGCCAGCCTGCTGTTTGGCATTCGGCTCGGGGTAGACTGGTTCAGCCTCGGGTGGGGGGGCAACGGTATCGGCTGGGGCTGGGTGCTCTGGAGCCAGCTGCTGTTTGTCTTTCCCTATGTTTATTTGTGCCTGCACGGCCCTTATCGCCAGTTCGACGCGCGGCTCACCCAGAGCGCCTTGCTGCTGGGGGCAACCCCGTGGCGAGCCTGGTGGCAGGTGAAAGGGCCGCTGCTGGCCCGTCCGCTGTTGTTTGCCTTCGGCGTCGGAGCAGCTGTGAGTCTGGCCCAATACCTGCCGACCCTGCTGTTTGGCGCCGGCCGGGTGGTCACCATCACCACCGAGGCGGTGGCCATCGGCAGCGGCCTCAACCGGCGGCTGGCGGGGCTCTACGGCCTGCTGCAACTGCTGCTGCCACTCGCTATCTATCTGCTGGCGCTCTGGCTGCCGGCCCGACTCAACCCGGCGCTCAAGGGAGGCGGCTCACGATGAACTCTCATGTTGGAAATAACCATATGCTGAACACCACCCCTCTTCGCCTCTATCTGGAGGATAACCTGCTGCTCTCGCTGCCCGCCCTGCAGGTGGCACCAGGCGAGGTGTTGACCCTGATGGGCCCCAGTGGCTGTGGCAAGAGCTCGCTGCTGGCGGCGCTGGCGGGGGTACTGCCCGCAAGCGGCCCGCTCCGGCTGGAGGGGGACGTGACCCTCGGCGAGCATCAGCTCACCCAGCTGCCGCCCCAGGCGCGGCGCATCGGCATGCTGTTTCAGGATGATCTGCTGTTCGACCACCTGACGGTGGCGGAGAACCTGATGTTCGGCATGCCTGCGACCATCAAGGGAAAAAGTGCGCGGCGAGAAAAGGCGGTGGCCGCGCTGGCACAGGTGGATCTGACAAATCAGGCGGACAAGCTGCCGGGGGCGCTCTCCGGCGGCCAGAAGGCTCGCGTCAGCCTGCTGCGAGCACTGCTGGCCGAGCCCGAGGCATTGTTGTTGGACGAGCCCTTCTCCCGCCTCGACAAGCCGCTGCGGGCCGCCTTTCGCACGCTGGTATTCGCGCAGATCAAGGCACTGGCCATCCCCGCCATTCTGGTGACCCACGACGCAGACGATGCGCCGGGCACCATACTCCAGCTTACCGAATCCTGTTTTTGACCGAGGAGTTCACCTTGTTTGACCGCCACCTGATCCCCGTTATCCGCAGCCCCCTCACCCGGCTCGCCAGACCGCTCTGCCGCGTCGGGATCAGCGCCAACCAGGTAAGCCTCACCGGCTTTGCCATCGGTATGCTGGCGTTGCCGTTGCTGGCCTTTGGCTGCTATGAGTGGGCGCTAGCAGCCATCCTGCTCAACCGGCTGCTGGACGGGCTCGACGGCGCTGTGGCGCGGGAAAGCGGCATCACGGACTGCGGCGGCTTTCTCGACATCACGCTGGATTTCATCTTCTACGCCGCCGTGGTGCTGGGCTTTGCCCTCGCCGCCCCCGCCAATGCGCTGCCCGCCGCCACCCTGCTGTTTGCCTTCATGGGCACCGGCTCGAGCTTTCTGGCGTTTGCCATCATGGCGGGCAAGCGGGGCATCGACAATCCGGTCTACCACCACAAGTCCCTCTACTATCTGGGCGGTCTCACCGAGGGGAGCGAGACCATCGCCCTGTTCGTGCTGATGTGCCTGTGGCCCGCCGCTTTCGCCCCGCTCGCCTACGGCTTTGCCCTGCTCTGCGCCATCACCACCCTCACCCGGCTCTGGAGCGGTTACCACACCCTGCGTTGAGGCCAAACGGCGGGAAGGGCCCGCTACGGAACACTTGCGCATGGACGACAATGTTTTACCATGGCGACACTCTTTTTCAGGCTCATGAGAACCTTATGCGTCGCCTTGTCTCCGTGCTCACCCTCTCCCTGTTTCCCATGCTCTATGGCTGCAGCAGCACGCCGGCTGCCAAGCCCGTGGTCAAGCCCCAGCCCAACAGCGCCTTCATCAACCAGACGCCGCCGAGCAAACCCTTCTACGGGCAGGTGAGCCAGCCGGGTGTCAGCAAGGGGGACTTCGCCAATCGCGCCAACGTGGACAACTTCGTGCAGCGGATGGTGCAAAAGCACGGCTTCGACGGCGCCGAGCTGCACCGGGTGCTGGCCCAGGCCGAACGCTATGACTGGATCATCCGCCTGATGGATGCCCAGGCCCCCACCACCACACCACCCACCGGTCCGACCGGCGCCTGGAATCGCTACCGCGCCAAGTTCATCACCCCGGATAACGTACAGAACGGCGTCAGCTTCTGGCGTGAGTACGAGAACGAGCTCAACCGTGCCCAGCAGGTGTATGGGGTGCCGCCGGAGATCATCGTCGGCATCATAGGCGTGGAGACCCGCTGGGGCCGGGTGATGGGCAAGACCCGCATCCTGGATGCGCTGGCGACCCTGGCGTTCGACTACCCGCGCCGGGCCGAGTTCTTCACCAGCGAGCTGGAATCCTTCCTGGTGATGACCCGCGACGAGGGGATGGATCCCACTGAACCCAAGGGCTCCTACGCCGGCGCCATGGGCTACGGCCAGTTCATGCCCTCCAGCTTCCAGCGCTACGCGGTGGACTTCAACGGCAACGGCCACACCAACCTGTGGGATCCGGTGGATGCCATCGGCAGCGTAGCCAACTACTTCAAGGCCCACGGCTGGGAGAAGGGGCAACCGGTGGCGGTACGCGGTCAGGGCCAGTTGCCCGGCTACGAGCACGGCTTCCAGACCCGCTACCCGGTCGCCTCCCTGCGCCGCGCCGGGCTGACCCCCACCAGCACCCTCGGCAACCACAGCGAGGCGAGCCTGCTGCGCCTGGATGTCGGCACCGGCTATCAGTACTGGTACGGCCTGCCCAACTTCTACACCATCACCCGCTACAACCACAGCACCCACTACGCCATGGCGGTTTGGCAGCTGGGGCTGGCGGTGAAGGATGCCCGCGGCGGTTACTGAGTCGACCGGATAAAAAAGGCGGCCCTCAGGGCCGCCTCGTCAACCATCCACACTGCGCCTTTGGGCGCAGTGTGCGTTTACAGTGCCCCCGCCTTCGCCAGACGATCCAGCTCGGCAAGCAGGGCGGCCGGCTCGACCCGACGGGTGTAATCGGCGTTGATGAAGTGGTAGAGCACGGTGCGGTCCTGACCGATGATGTAGCTGGCCGGCACCGGCAGAGTGAAGCTCTCGTCGCCGTTGCTCGCCGGGATGTCGATGCCAAAGCCGGCATAGATGGGCCTGAGCGCCTCCGGCAGCTCGAACACCAGTCCCAACTCTGCCGAGACCCGGTTGCCCTCGTCGCTCAGCACGGTGATCGCCAGCCCGTTGGCGGTGAGGGTATCCTGCGCCGAACTGGGGGTTTCCGGCGTCATGCCGATGAGGTTCACGCCGCGCTCGCGCAGCGCCGGCAACACGGCGTTGAGCGCCTGCATCTCCATGTTGCAGTAGGGACACCAGCCACCGCGATAGACGTTGAGCAGCACAGGCCCCTCCGCCAGATAGTGGGAGAGCGGGCGCACCACCCCGTGCTGATCCGGCAGGGCGAAATCGGGCATCCGCTCTCCGCGCCCCAGCGCCCCCTGCTCCAGCCCGCTTGCCTGCAGGTTGCGGGTCGCCTCCTCCATCAGAGCCAGTACCGGGGCCGGTACCTGACGCTGCTTCTGCTCATCGTACGCTTTGATTTTTTGCTCGAGTGTGTGCATCATGACCATCCTTTTTGTAGTGGTCGCTACAATATCAAGCGAGCCACACCCCATGGTCAAGTTGTTTTTTAGCGATCACTCCAAAATGGAGTTTCACAAGGCAGGACTCGAGATGGCAAGACCCGCATCATTTGACAGAGAACAGGTACTGGAAATCGCCCTCAACGCCTTCTGGGATACCGGCTTCAGCAACACCGGCATTGCCGCGCTGGTCGAGCGGATGGGGCTCAAGCCCAGCAGCCTGTATGGCGCCTTCAGCTCAAAGGAGGGGTTGTTCATGGAGGTGCTGCAGCGCTATTCGGCGCAGAGCCTGGCGCAGATCGAGCAGATCCTGGGCTCGGCAGCCTCCCCGCTGGCGGGCGTGCAGGCCCTGCTCGATGCAGTGGCCCGGGATGCCATCGCCAGCGAGGCGCACCGTGGCTGCCTGCTGGTCAACACCTTGCTGGAGATCGGCCGCCACCACCCGCTCATTCAGGAGACCGCCAGCAGCCACCTCGCCGAGGTCGAGCTGCGGGTCAGCGCAGCCTTGTGCCAGGCGCAGGCGGCAGGGGAGCTGGCCGCCGGGCGCGACGTCGACGCCACCGCCGCCTTGCTGATGACCATGGTGTGGGGATTGCGCGTGCTGGGCCGCACCCATCCGCCCGCCGCCAAGGTGAACGCGGTACTGGCCCAGATGCAGGCCATTCTGTCTGCGGACGCATGACGACCGCTCACCAGGCTGCGGAGTTCACTCGTTTTCCAGCAGCCAGCGCTTGAGCAGGGCGGCCAGCTGGTCCTGCTCGGCCAGGGTCAATGGCGCCAGCAGGCGCCGCTCGTTGGCCACGTGCCGCTCCACCGCCCGGTCAACCAATTCCCGGCCCGCGTCGGTCAGGCAGACCAGCAAGCTGCGCCGATCGCTCGGGGCGGCCTGCCGCTCTACCAGCCCCCGCTCTGCCAGTTTATCGAGGCGGGCGGTCATGGCCCCCGAGCTCAACATGGCGGATTGATAGAGCACGGTCGGGGTGAGCGGTTCGCCGGCCCGGCGCAGGGTCGCCAGAATGTCGAAGTCGCTGCCGAGCAGGCCGCACTCCTTGAGCTCCTCGCTCACCTCCCGTCCGGCGATCGCCGCCATTCGCGCCACCCGTCCCAGCACGCCCATGGGAGAGCAGTCGAGATCTGGTCGCTGCCGGGCCCACTGGGCCAGCAGCAGGTCTACATGATCTGATTCCATCTTCGGCCACTTATCTTTTTATCGAGATACTTGATGGTAAACCAATTTGAGGCTAATTTATCTTTACTTAAAGATACTTCATAAAGAGACAAGTTCATGCCCATGCTGATCGCCCTGCTGGCCCCTTTGCTCTGGGGCAGCACCTATGCCGTCGTCAGCCTCTCTCTGACCGACTACTCCCCCTACTGGGTGGCGGTGTGGCGGGCGTTGCCGGCCGGCCTGCTCCTGTTGCTGGTACGCCCGCGCCTGCCGCCCCTGCCTTGGGGCAAGCAGTGCCTGCTGGCGTTTTGCAACATCGCTGCGTTTTTCGCCCTGCTGTTCGTGGCCGCCTTCCGGCTGCCGGGGGCCGTGGCGGGCACCCTGGGTGCCACCCTGCCGCTGGTCCTGATGTTGCTGGCCTGGCTGCAGGATGGCGTCAGGCCGTCCCTGAAATGGCTGCTGCTGGGCCTGATGGGGCTGGGCGGGGTCTTGTTGCTGCTCAACCCTTCCGCCAATCTGGACCCTGTCGGCGTGACCTGTGCCCTGCTGGCGACCCTGCTCATCGGCCAGTCCAGCCGCTGGATGCAGCGCTGGCCAGTGAGCGATCTGCTGGCGCTGACCGCCTGGCAGCTGCTGCTGGGCGGCCTGATGCTGATCCCGCTCGCCTGGTGGCTGGCCGGTCCCATGCCGCTGCCTCAGCCGGCAAGCGTTCCCGGCCTGCTCTGGCTGATCCTGCTCAACACGGCGCTGGCCTACTGGGCCTGGCTGTGGGGGCTCAAGCGCCACGGCCCGGAGGTGATGGGCATGCTGGCCCTCACCAACCCCATGGTGGCGGTCTCCTGCGGCGTGCTGATGGTGGGGGAAACACTGGACGCTCGCCAATGGCTCGGCATCGGGGTGATCCTGCTCTCCTTGTTCCTGATGAAGCTGCCGGCCCGCCACTTCTTCAAGCGCTGGCAGGCCCGCCGGGCGAGCACCGGTCAGTGCGGCAGGCCGTGAGCACGACCCATTCAACTCAAGCGCAATAAAAAAAGAGGAGCCATCAAGACTCCTCTTTCACATTCCGCAGGTGTTTGAGTCGAACTCAGACCCCGGCCTTGGCCAGGGCGGCGGAGACGATCTGCTGGGCTTCCTGCTGGATGAGGTCCAGGTGCGCCTCGCCCTTGAAGCTCTCCATGTAGATCTTGTAGATGGACTCGGTGCCGGAGGGGCGCGCCGCGAACCAGCCGTTCTCGGTCACCACCTTGAGGCCGCCGATGGCGGCATCGTTGCCCGGCGCCTTGGTCAGCTTGGCGATGATGGGCTCGCCGGCCAGGGTGGAGGCTTCCACCAGCGCCGGATCCAGCTTGGAGAGCACTGCCTTCTGGGCGCTGTTGGCCGGGGCGTCGATGCGACGATAGCTGGAACGACCAAACTTGGCTTCCAGTGCATCGTAGTGGGCCTGCGGATCCTTGCCGGTCACCGCCAGAATTTCCGCCGCCAGCAGCGCCAGGATGAAACCATCCTTGTCGGTGGTCCAGACGGTGCCGTCTTTGCGCAGGAAGGAGGCGCCCGCGCTCTCCTCACCGCCAAAGCCGAACTCGCCGCTGTAGAGGCCATCCACAAACCACTTGAAGCCGACCGGCACCTCTTTGAGGGTGCGGCCAATCTCGCCGGCAACCCGGTCGATCATGGAAGAGGAGACCAGCGTCTTGCCGACTGCAGACTCTTTGGACCAGCCGGTACGATGGGTAAACAGATACTGGATCGCCACCGCCAGATAGTGGTTCGGGTTCATCAGGCCGGACTTGGTGACGATGCCGTGACGGTCGTAGTCAGGGTCGTTGCCAAGGGCGATGTCGAACTTGTCCTTGAGGGCAATCAGGCTGGCCATGGCAAACGGGCTGGAGCAGTCCATCCGGATCTTGCCGTCTTTATCCAGGGTCATGAAGGAGAAGGTCGGGTCGACCTTGTAGTTCACCACCTCGATGTTCAGACCATAGGTCTTGGCGATGACGTCCCAGTAGGCAACGCCGGAGCCGCCCAGCGGATCGACACCGATCTTGATGCCGGCCTGCTTGATGGCCTCCATGTCCAGCACGTTCTTCAGGTCATCCACATAGGGAGTGACATAATCGTGCAGGGCCACGAACGGGCTCTTGAGGGCCTCGGCGAACGGCATCCGCTTCACGCCGGCAAGGTTCGCCTCAAGGATGGCGTTGGCACGGTCTTCCACCCACTTGGTAATCTCCCCTTCGGCGGGACCGCCGTGGGGCGGGTTGTATTTGAAGCCACCGTCTTCCGGCGGGTTGTGGGACGGGGTGATCACCACGCCGTCCGCCAGGGCCGCCGGTTTGCCCGCGTTGTGGCGCAGGATGGCGTGGGAGATGACCGGGGTCGGGGTGAAGCCAAGACCGGCCTGAATGCGGGTCTCGACGCCGTTGGCCGCCAGCACTTCCACCGCGCTGGCAAAGGCGGATTCAGACAGGGCGTGGGTATCCATGCCGACAAACAGCGGGCCCGTGATGCCGGCCTGCTGGCGATACTCCACCAGCGCCTGGGTCACCGCCAGGATGTGGGATTCGGTGAAGGCGTTGTGCAGGGCGCTGCCGCGGTGACCGGAGGTGCCGAAGGCAACCCGCTGCTCGGGGCGGCTCATGTCGGGCTTGTTGAGGTAGTAGGCGCTGACCAGACGGGGGATGTTGGTCAGGTCGCTCAAACGGGCCGGCTGACCGGCGTGGGAATGCTGTGCCATGGCGTTGTCCTTGCTTGATGGCGGCCTTGCCCGGCAAGGCCTGAGTCTGATGAAGCGTTAAATTGCGCCGCACACCCGGGCGATCACCTCATCGCCATACCCCATGCTGGTCATCAGCTGGGCCACCATGTTCTGCTTGCGACTGGTGTTGGTATTGGTGATCACCCAGAACGGGGTTTGTGGCACCGGCTTGGGCTTGGTGGTGCTGCCGCTGGCGCGCAGAGCATCGGGATCCCGCGAGAAATAGACGCGCTTGCGCCCCTTGATTTCGGTGGCCTGGGTAAACCCGACCGGGTCATCCCGGTAGAGGGTACTGAGCACCTGCATGAAGCGGTTGATGGACTTCTCTTCTTTTTGCAGCTCGCCGGAGTCGAGCAGCGCCTCCAGCCCCATGGCATCGGCCACGGCGTGCGGCTGGGCCGTCGTCACCGGCTCGGCAACCGGCGCAGCCTGGTTGGCGGGCTGTTCCAGCAGGCGGCGCAGGATATCGGAGGCACTCTCGCCGATGTGCCGGGTCTGGCTGGCGATATAGAAGTAGAGATCGTCATCAAGCTCGATGGTTTTCATAGGGATGCGCTGGACTCGTCGAAATTCGGATGCGGCGATTATACATAGGCAAACCCGGCAGCCCAAGCAAGGGGCGGACAGATGTGCATGAATCTCATCGAGAATACGGCATAATAGCGGGCCAAGTGTGTGATCCGTCGCACTGATAGCCGATCTGGCAGACTTTTTTTAGAAAAAAAACCACACTTTTTTGCTCCGCAATGAGTGAAATCCTTTTCTTTCCAGTGTGTTAAATCACAGCGAGCAACGCACTCACGACCGACAAGGTGTCATTTTGCAACAAAACCCATTATTGAACTTCAAGGAGCAGGGCCAGGGCCAGCCCGTCGTACTGATCCACGGGCTGTTCGGCAGTCTGGACAACCTCGGCCTGCTGGCGCGCCCGCTGAGCGAACAATACCGGGTCATCAGCGTCGATCTGCGCAACCACGGCGCCTCCTTTCACTCCGACGAGATGAGCTACACGGCCCAGGCCGCCGATCTGCTCGCCCTGCTGGATCGGCTCGGGCTTGAGCAGGTGGCCATCGTGGGTCACTCCATGGGGGGCAAGGTGGGCATGCAGCTGGCCAAGCTCGCGCCAACACGCGTTGCCAAACTGGTGGTAGCCGATATCGCGCCGGTCGCCTACCCCCACGCTCGCCACCAGAATGTGTTCGCCGGTCTCAACGCCACCCTCAAACAAGCTCCGCAAAGCCGCAGCGAGGCGGAAGCCATCCTGGCGCAGCACATCGAGATCGCCGGCGTACGCCAGTTCCTGCTCAAGTCGTTTGCCAAAGCCGGGCACGGCTGGGGCTGGCGCTTCAACGTCCCGGCCCTTGAGCGCAACTACGCCAACATCATGGGCTGGCCCGATGCACATAGCCGTTTCGAGGGCCCAGCGCTCTTCATCAAGGGGGGAGATTCCGACTACATGCAGCCCGAGCATACCGAGACGGTGATGGCGCAATTCCCCGCCGCCAAGGCCCGGGTCATCGCCGGGACCGGTCACTGGCTGCACGCGGAAAAGCCGGTTTTGTTCAACAAACTGGTTGTGGATTTCCTGTCGACAGGCGGTTAACAGTTTCAAATCCTTTGTGATATAGTGCGCCCGTCATAAGGAGTGTGCGCAATCCATGCTAAGTGAACATATCGACCTGATTGAGAGTCTGGGCCTGAAGTTATTCTTTGTGGCCATTTTCGTATTGATTGGCCTGGCCATTCAGGACGTGCTCAAACGCGGCAACGTGCCCCGTTTCGGCCGACTCATCGTCTGGTTGGTACTCTTCCTGGGTTGTGCAGGTTTTGTCGCCAAGGGGCTGATCGAACTGGGCTGGGAAGGCTCAGGCATCGGCTAACTTATTTTCATCTGTGATGTATGGCCAAACAGCAAACTGATCGAACAACACTGGATCTGTTCGCAAATGAGAAGCGCCCCGGCAGGCCAAAGACCAACCCACTCCCCCGCGAGACCCAGCTCAAGATCAACAAGCGCAACCAGCTCAAGCGCGATCGGGAGAACGGTTTGAAGCGGGTAGAGTTAAAGGTGGAGGCCGAGTTGCTGGAACGCCTGAACCAACTTGCGTTACAACAGAACGTCAGCCGAGCCGAGCTGATCCAATCTATCCTGAAGCAACAGATTGAGTCTGCACATGCTGCAGGCATCACAATCTGACCGTTAAGCATTAACACCAGATACGGGTAACTAAACACTATGGCTAGTGTAGGTCTGTTTTTCGGCAGCGATACCGGTAATACCGAAGCTGTCGCCAAGATGATCCAGAAAGAACTGGGCAAACAACTGATTGAAGTCCGTGACATTGCCAAGAGCAGCAAGGCCGACATCGACAGCTTCGATCTGCTGATGTTCGGTATCCCGACTTGGTACTATGGCGAAGCCCAGGCCGACTGGGACGACTTCTTCCCCGAGCTGGAAGAGATCGACTTCACCAACAAGCTGGTCGCCATCTTCGGATGCGGCGATCAGGAAGACTATGCCGAGTACTTCCTCGATGCCATGGGCACCCTGCGTGACATCGTCGAAGCCAAAGGCGCCATCGTCATCGGCAACTGGCCAACCGCCGGCTACGAATTCGAAGCATCCAAGGCTCTGGTGGACGACAAGCACTTCGTGGGTCTGGGCATCGACGAAGATCGCCAGCCGGAGCTGACCGCCGAGCGCGTCAAGGGCTGGTGCAAGCAGCTGCACGAAGAGATGTGCCTGGCCGAGCTGGAGTGATCCAGGCTCGCCAGCCTCTCTGACAACAAGGGCCCCGCGGGGCCCTTGTTGTTTTCTGGCTCATGCTCTCTCGCCACTTCGGTGCTCCGGTTTGGCCCGCACATAGAGGGTGCGCTTGACCTGGGCCACCAGCTCGCCGCTTTGATCCTGCACCGTCACCTCGAACTCGGGGAAGTGCTTGTCTCCCCCGTCGGTCGCCGCCACGATGGCAGCCAGCTTGCCGTCGGTCAGGTTGAATTCGGCCACCAGCTTGCCCTTGCCTGGCTTGATGTAGTTGATGCTGCCGGCCTTGTCCCAGACGTAATAACGGTTCTTGAAATAGCCCATCAGCATCAGCGGATAGATGGGATCGGTCATCGCAAACATGCTGCCACCAAACTGGGTGCGGTTGGCGTTCTTGTTCCACCAGCGGGACTTGAGGGTGACCCGGCAGAAGCGAAAATCATCGCTCAATGTCTCTATCTTGATGCCGGCGCCCCAGAAGGGGGGCCAGGCGTTGAGGGCGCGGCGCACCCAGGCCGCATTGTCAAAAAGCCAATCCATGGATCTCATCCGACCAGAGAGTGAAGAAGGTTACATTTTATCAACATTCACCAAACGAGCAAGCCGTCACGAGAATCCTTCCAATTCCACCGGATGGCGCCATCTGCGCTAAAGCCCTTGAATTACTGGGTTTATTTTTAGGTGAGCTACGACCTATAATGACAGGCCAAGCGAGTTCGTGGTTGCCATTCCAGCGGCAGTCAATCAGAATAACCACACCTTCGAGAATGCGAATAAATAGAATATGGCAGACAACAACCAAGCGTTAAAAAAGGCCGGGCTCAAGATCACCTTGCCCCGTGTCAAAATCCTGGAAATCCTGCAACAGCCGGACTGCCAGCACACCAGTGCGGAAGATCTGTACAAACGACTGATCGACCAGGGTGAAGAGATTGGTCTCGCTACCGTATATCGCGTTCTCAACCAGTTTGATGATGCCGGTATTGTTACCCGTCACCACTTCGAAGGGGGCAAGTCGGTGTTCGAACTGGCCACCCAGGAACACCACGACCACCTGGTCTGCCTCGACTGCGGCAAGGTGATCGAGTTCTCCGACGAGGTGATCGAGCAGCGCCAGCGCGATATCGCCCAGCAGCACAACATCCGGCTGACCAATCACAGCCTCTATCTGTACGGCCACTGTGCCGCCGGCGAGTGCAAGCACGAAGATTGACCCGCCCGACAGAGACAATAAAAAAGCCAGCGTGATGCTGGCTTTTTTGCGTCCGTCATTTAGAACCCGTTTAAGCTCTTGCTCTGAGGTCGTGCTCAAGGCTCACCTGCTGCTCAAAACCCTCACGTATCTCTATACGCGCCGGTTCCTGTGCGGCTTCACCTTGCTGACAACCTCTCGTCACGGATCGTAAACAGGCTCCCAGATCAAGAAAGGGCAGGGTCTCCCCTGCCCTCTTCTGTTATCAGGCCTCGGCCTTGCCCCACACGTCGCGCAGGGCCACGGTGCGGTTGAACACCAGATGCTCCGGGCTGGAGAGCTTGTTGTCGGCGCAGAAGTAACCTTCACGCTCGAACTGGTAAGCCTGCTCCGGCTTGGCGTTCTTCAGGGAGGCCTCGACGCGGGCACCCTCGATGATCACCAGGGAGTCTGGGTTCAGGGCCGCTTCGAAGTCCTCTTCGGCGCCCGGGTTAGGCACCTTGAACAGACGGTCGTAGAGGCGCACTTCGGCCGGCAGGGAGTGAGTGGCGCTGACCCAGTGGATCACCCCTTTCACCTTGCGACCATCGGCCGGATCCTTGCCCAGGGTCTCGGGATCGTAAGAGCAGTAGATGCAGGTGACTTTGCCATCGGCATCTTTCTCGACCCGCTCGGCCTTGATGACGTAGGCATTGCGCAGGCGCACTTCCTTGCCCAGCACCAGTCGCTTGAACTGCTTGTTGGCTTCTTCTTTGAAGTCCGCTTCATCGATGAGGATCTCGCGGGTGAAGTTCAGCTCGCGGGTGCCCATCTCGGCGTTGTTCGGGTGGGCCGGGGCAGTCAGCACTTCGTCGGCGGCCAGATTCTCGATCACCACCTTGACCGGGTGCAGTACGGCCATGGCACGCGGGGCATTCTCGTTGAGATCTTCGCGGATGCAGGCTTCCAGCATGCTCATCTCGACGATGTTGTCCTGCTTGGTCACGCCGATGCGCTTGCAGAACTCGCGGATGGAGGCCGGGGTATAGCCACGACGACGCAGACCGGAGACGGTCAGCATGCGCGGATCGTCCCAACCGTCCACGTGCTTCTCGGTCACCAGCAGGTTCAGCTTGCGCTTGGACATGACGGTGTATTCGAGGTTCAGTCGGGAGAACTCGTACTGACGGGGGTGGCAGTCGATGGTGATGTTGTCCAGCACCCAGTCGTACAGGCGACGGTTGTCCTGGAACTCCAGCGTACAGATGGAGTGGGTGATCCCTTCCAGGGCGTCCGAGATGCAGTGAGTGAAGTCATACATCGGGTAGATGCACCACTTGTCACCAGTCTGGTGGTGGTGGGCAAACTTGATGCGATAGATGACGGGATCGCGCATCACCATGAAGGGGGATGCCATGTCGATCTTGGCGCGCAGGCAGGCGGCGCCTTCGGCAAACTCGCCGTTCTTCATCTTCTCGAACAGGGCCAGGTTCTCGGCCACCGAACGATCGCGGAACGGGCTGTTCTTGCCCGGCGCGGTCAGGGTGCCACGGTATTCGCGCATCTGCTCGGCAGAGAGTTCGTCCACGTAGGCCAGGCCCTTCTCGATGAGCTCGATGGCATAGCCGTGCAGCTTGTCGAAATAGTCGGAGGAGTAGCAGATCTCGCCGTTCCACTGGAAGCCGAGCCACTGTACGTCCTGCTTGATGGACTCAACGTACTCGATATCTTCCTTCACCGGGTTGGTGTCGTCAAAACGCAGGTTGCACTGGCCCTGGTAGTCGCGGGCGATGCCGAAGTTCAGGCAGATGGACTTGGCGTGACCGATATGGAGATAACCGTTCGGCTCGGGCGGAAAACGGGTATGCACGCTGCTGTGCTTACCGCTGGCCAGATCTTCATCAATGATCTGACGAATAAAGTTAGTTGGGCTGTTCGCCTGACTCATGGCTCACCTCAAAAATGCGTCACTGGCGGAAGTTGTGCCGGCTGGCACCCTCATACCCCCGCCGTCAAGCCGGATATGATCCCTCATTACGCGCCCTGTCTCAACCTGAATTTGCCCGTTTCGGGGTACTGGCGCCGCAAAACGCCCTGCACTGGTGGCTGGTTTGACTGACTGGCGAAAAAAAGACCCCGCACGAGGCGGGGTTCAAGGTGATGAAAAACAAAAACAGACAATACACACACAACAAAGGCTCACACGCACAGTCAACCTTTCCCAAGCCCGATGGCCATCGCCCTTGGGAAAGGCGGGTCTTGCGACCCACCTTGCGTTATGGATTGAGAGCTATCAGTTCAGCTCGGTGACGCGGCTGGTACGCTTGCCATCGAAGCTGGTGGTACGCAGGTAGACCTTGCCATCCACGGTCGGCTTGGCGGCAGCGTCGTAGGCGCTCCAGCTCTTGCCATCCAGGCTGTACTGGATGGGCAGACCCGGCAGATCCACGTTCGCTTCCAGCACGCCGTTCACCACCTTGGCGCCCGGTACGGAGAGGCGGTATTCCACCCCGGCCTGGTCAAGTTTCGGCAGCACGCGCTGACCCAGCACGTTGGCAAACTGGTTCCACTCCTTGTTCAGGGTGGCCTTGTTGACATGCTTGGTCTCGCCGGAGAACTCGCGACCTTTCACATAGTCCAGCTCGAAGCCACCCTTGTGCCAGGCACGCTCGGCCATGGAGAAGATACGCGGGTAGACCATGTACTCGTACTGAGCGTCGGTACGTACGGTTTCACTCCACTGCTGACCGGAGATCCCCTTGAACTTGACCGGATCCTGGTCACCCTTGGCCACGAAGGCGTTGCCGTCGCGGTCAACCGAGGTCTCGGCGTTCTGCGGCAGGTTTTCCGGGGCGAAGGCGAACACCTTGCGGGTGTCGTTGAAGCGGGTGGCCCAGTAGTAGCCGCGCTCGGCCGGGTGTACCTCGTTCGGGAAGTCGAAGTAGAGGTAATCCGGGTTGGAGAGCACCACGTCATAACCCTTGTGCGCCCACTTCATCGCTTCGTTGAAGCCACCCCAGTAGAGGGTTTCCCAGAAGTTGACCCGGGTCTTGTCGGTGGCAAACACACTGGCATCCGTGGCGTACTTCAGACCATCTTCCCACGCCTGCAGAGTGGAGAAGCCGTGGCCCTTGACCATTTCGCTCACTTCCTTGGCGAAATAGACCGGCAGCTCGGCCACGTCCTTGATCTTGCCATCGTCGATCATCTTCTGGCACATCGGGGATTTGCCGAACGGCTTGTCCTGCTTGCTGGAGTCGACATTGCCCTTCCAGGCGACCAGCTCTTCTTTCTTGGTGACGGCCGGATCCTGGTAACCACCGCCCTGCATGATGTTCTTCGCCTCGTCACCACCGTAGTGCCAGGCGGTCAGCGGCTGGCCGGCGGCCTGATGCATCTGGGCCACTTCGTCCATCACCTTGGCCACGAAGGTAGCGGCGCCCGGCTGGCAGGGGTTGATGAAGGACATCTTGTCGTAGAACTGCACTGAAGTGACGTTGGAGGTATCAGCCGGGTCAGTCAGACGGAACTGGTTGGCTTCGGTCTCTTTACCTTCAGCCATCAGGCGCTTGTAACGCGCTTCCATGGAAACCACGGCGGCACGGGCGTGGGCCGGCATGTTGATCTCGGGGATCACGGTCACGCCGCGGGCCTTGGCATAGCGTACCAGGTCGATGTAGTCGGCCTTGCTGTAGAAACCGGAACCCTGGTTGTCGCTGGTCGGGCCGGAGCCCAGCTGCGGCATCAGGCACTTGGTTTCAGACTCGTCGTGGCAACGCTGGCTACCGACGTCGGTCAGCTCCGGCAGACCCGGGATCTCCAGACGCCAGCCTTCATCGTTGGTCAGCCCCAAGTGCAGCACGTTGAGCTTCATGGCGGACATCTGGTCAACCAGCTTCTTCAGGGTTTCTGGGCTTCTGAAGTGACGGGCCACGTCGGTCTGCATGCCACGGTATTCAAAGCGCGGCGCATCCTCGACATGCATCTGGCTAACCAGCTTGTCGTTGACCCCCAAGAGGGAGATCAGGGACTGGGCCCCCCAGAAGGCGCCTTCGATGTCATGACCCTGCACCACTGTGCCTTTCTGGCCGATGGTCATGTCGTAGCCTTCGGCCTGCTTGAGCTTGCTGCCGAGCTTGATGGTCACTGGGTAGCCGGTGTCGGAGAGGGTAACACCCAGCTTGGTCAGTTGAGCCTTCAGGGCTTCGGCGCGATCGCTCGGCAGGTCCAGGGCATTGAGCTTGATGGTGGAGAAGTCGACCTGCGGGCCGGCCTTGACCACCTGCTTCATCGGGGTCGGCAGGATCTGGTTGTCGACCTTGCCAGCCGGCAGCAAGCTGCTGGTCTGGTTGGCGGCGAAACGGGTTTCGCTGTTCATCAGGATGTTGTTGTCATCCTTGGTGCGCTTCCAGCCATCGGCCGGCATCGGCTTCTCGTAGGTGGTGGCATCGTCGATGTTGCTCATGCTGGCCAGCACTTTCGGCTCGGCCCCTTCGCTGGCGACATACCAGTTCGGCATGATGTCAGATTCGAACAATACCCAGTACTCCACCACCAGCGGCACTTCGACCGTGGCATCCTTGGCAAAGCCCTGGAACTTCTCGGTTGGCGTCAAACGATAAAGGTCGCCGGTCAGGTGGGTGATGGTGAACTGGTCGTTGTCCACCCGCTGGATACGACGGATGGAGGAGACATAGATGCTCCAGTCTTTGGAGGTGACGTCAGCACCGGTATTGGTCAGGTGCAGCTTGGCAACGCCGCAGCTCGCCCACTCGGAGCCCAGCGCCTGGCAGTCGAGGCCGGCGCCGGCACCGTCGTTGGTGACGACTTCGTACTTGACGACGAGGTTGCTGGCGAGGGCGTCGACCACGGCTTGCTTGGCGGCATCGGCTGCCTGTACCTGGCTGACGAAAACGGTAGACATGGCAATGGCTAACAGAGAATGTTTCAAGTTCATAACTGCTGCTCTCATTTGAAGTAAAGGTTGGATTTTCTTGGCTTTTTTTATATGGGGCCCCGAGGCGGGGCCCTTAGTTATGTCAACAATGGACTTAGACTTGAGGCGAGCTTGGCGCCCGATTAACGCAGGGCCTTCATCTCACCGGCGATGATTTCGGCCAATGGGCCCAGAATCACCTGCAGGTTCTGCTCACCGAGCTTGACCACACCGGCCGCGCCCAGGGCTTTGAGCTTGCGCTCGTCAACGATGCTGCGGTCTTTCAGGGTCAGACGCAGACGGGTGATGCAGGCATCGATGGTCACCAGGTTCTCCTGACCGCCCAGCACTTCCAGATACTGGCGTGCCAGTTCGGTACGGTCGGTGGTCTGGGCAGCAGCCGGAGCAGCAGCTTCATCATCTTCACGACCCGGAGTTTTCAGACCCAGTTTGGCAATGACAGCGCGGAATACCACGTAGTAGAGACCGAAGAACACCAGACCTTGCGGGATCAGCATGTACCAGTTGGTCGCCAGCGGGTTGCGGCTGGAGAGCACCATATCCACCAGACCGGCACTGAAACCGAAGCCGGCCATCCAGTGCATGGAAGCAGCGATGAACACGGAAACACCGGTCAGGAAAGCGTGAATGACGTACAGTACCGGTGCCACGAACATGAAGGAGAACTCCAGCGGCTCGGTCACCCCAGTGAAGAAGGAGGCAAAGGCAGCTGCGATCATGATGGATGCAACTTTGTCCTTGTTCTCTTTCTTGGCGGAGTGGTAGATGGCCAGTGCGGCACCCGGCAGACCGAACATCATGATCGGGAAGAAGCCAGCTTGGTACATGCCTACCACGCCTTTCACCTGATCCAGGCTCTTGCCTGCAGCCAGAGCGGCATCGATGGTAGCCTGACCACCCAGGAAGTTAGGGATGTCGTTGATACCGGCCACGTTGAACCAGAACACGGAGTTCAGGGCGTGGTGCAGACCAATCGGGATCAGCAGGCGGTTGAAGAAGGCGTAGATACCGGCGCCGGTGGAGCCCAGGCTGACGATGGATTCACCAAAGCTCACCAGACCACCGTAAATGACCGGCCAAACGGCCATCAGGATGAAGGAGACGACGATCATCACCACGGAGGTTACGATCGGCACCAAACGGCGGCCGGAGAAGAAAGCCAGCGCCTTGTGCAGTTCTACGCTGCTGAAGCGGTTGTAGAGCTCGGCGGCGATGACACCACACAGGATACCGACGAACTGGTTGTTGATCTTGGCAAAGGCTGCCGGAACCTGCTCTACAGGGATGCCTTTAATCATCGCCACAGAACCAGGGCTCAGCAGCGTGGTCACCACCAGGAAACCGACCAGACCGGCCAGCGCGGCAGAACCGTCTTTGTCTTTGGACATACCATAGGCAACACCGACCGCAAACAGCGTGGACATGTTGTCGATCAGTGCTGAACCCGCCTTGATCAGGAAGGCAGCCAGCGCGCTGTCACCACCCCAACCATTCGGGTCAATCCAGTAGCCAACCCCCATCAGGATCGCGGCGGCAGGCAATACCGCTACCGGCACCATCAGGGCACGGCCGATCTTTTGCAAATAACCGAGAATGTTCACGGTTCCTCTCCTTAGTTAATGTTTTTCTAGAAATTAAGTGCTTATCACGTTTGACGCATAAGCCATCAAGGCTTGATTGGCAGTCTAGGGCTTTTATTTCGCTGCGCAAATTAATAAACCTATAATCGTGATCATTATCACCCAAACGAGATAAAGGTGGCGGATAGATGTGGCTTAGTTCGCAATCTTTATTTACGCTATAAAACAACTTGAATCCGTCCCAGTCTATTTGCCGCCGACATCCCGGCAGCAACCCGTACAGAGGTATCTACAATGCGCCTGATCCCGTTGAAATCTGCCAGCCAAGTGGGCCTGTGGTCTGCCCGTTACATCGTTGACCGTATCAATGGGTTCAAACCCACTGCCGAGCGCCCCTTCGTACTGGGTCTGCCCACTGGCGGCACCCCGCTCAACACTTACAAGCGCCTGATTGAACTGCATAAAGCCGGTGAAGTGAGCTTCCAGAACGTGGTCACCTTCAACATGGACGAATACGTCGGCCTGCCGGAAGATCACCCGGAGAGCTACCACAGCTTCATGCACAACAACTTCTTCAGCCACATCGACATTCGCCCCGAGAACATCAACATCCTCAACGGCAACGCGCCGGATCTGGTGGCCGAGTGCAAGCGCTACGAAGAGAAGATCAAGTCCTACGGCAAGATCCACCTGTTCATGGGCGGTGTCGGCAACGACGGCCACATCGCGTTCAACGAGCCGGCCTCATCCCTCTCCTCCCGCACCCGGGTCAAGACCCTGACCGAAGACACCCGCATCGCCAACTCCCGCTTCTTTGGCGGCGACATGGAGCAGGTGCCCAAGCTGGCGCTGACCGTGGGTGTCGGCACCCTGATGGATGCCGAGGAGATCATGATCCTGGTGACCGGTCACGGCAAGGCCCAGGCCCTGCAGGCCGCGGTGGAGGGCAGCGTCAACCACATGTGGACCATCTCCACCCTGCAGCTCCACCCGAAGGGAATGATGGTGTGTGACGAGCCCTCCACCATGGAGCTCAAGGTCAAGACGGTGCGTTACTTCCAGCAGCTCGAAGCCGCCAACATCGGCCGTCTGTAAGGAGTCACCATGTACGCATTGACCAACTGCACCCTCTACACCGGCAGCTGCGTGCTGACCGGTTACGGGGTGGTCATCGAGGGCGACAAGATTGTCGCCATCTCCCGCCTGGCCGAACTGCCGACCGGCATCGAACGCATTGATCTCAAGGGTGCCAACCTGAGCGCCGGTTTCATCGACGTCCAGCTCAACGGCTGTGGCGGCGTCATGTTCAACGGCCACATCACCACCCAGACCCTGGCGACCATGCAGGCCGCCAACCTGAAATCCGGTACCACCAGCTTCCTGCCGACCCTGATCACCAGTCCGGACGCAGACATGAAGCAGGCCGTCGCCGTCACCCGCGACTACATGGCGGCGCACCCCAACGAAGTACTGGGCGTCCATCTGGAAGGGCCCTACACCAACCTCAAGCGCAAGGGGATCCACCCGGCCGAGCAGATCCGCCAGCCCGCCGACGAGATGATCGACTTCTTCTGCGCTAACGCGGATGCCATCGCCAAGATCACCCTGGCGCCGGAGCGCAACAAGCCGGAGCACATCCGCCGGCTGGTGGAGGCCGGTATTCTGGTCTCCGCGGGCCATACCGCCGCCAACTATGACCAGGCCATGGCCGGGTTTGACAACGGCATCCGCTTTGCCACCCACCTCTACAACGCCATGACTCCGACCGTGAACGGCCGCGAGCCGGGCGTGGTCGGTGCCATCTACGATCGCAAGGATGTCTACGCCGGCGTCATCGTCGACGGGCATCACGTGCACTGGGCCAACGTGCGCCTCGCGCACAAGATGCTGGGAGAGCGACTGGTGCTGGTCACCGACGCGACCGCACCGGCAGGGGCACCGGAAGGCTTTGAGAAGTTTGATTTTTGTGGCGCAACCGTCTATTTCCGCGATGGTCAGTGCGTCGACGAGAATGGTACACTCGGCGGCTCTGCCCTCACCATGATTGAAGGGGTGGAGAATCTGGTCAAACAGGTCGGATTACCGCTCGATGAAGCACTGAGAATGGCCACCCTTTACCCTGCTCGCGCCATTGGATGGGACTCACGTCTCGGTAGTATCCAGGTCGGAAAAATAGCCAACCTGACTGTCTTTGATCAGGCCTTCACGGTCTGCGGGACCGTGGTTAACGGACACTACACAACACAGTGACACTATGACTGGCGGACAAATAGCAAACGTAGATCTTATCAAGCAGGTCAACAGTGCAGCCGTGTATCGGCTCATCGACCTGCAGGGGCCCATCTCGCGGGTCAAAATTGCCGAGTTGAGTCAGCTGGCCCCGGCCAGCGTGACCAAGATTACCCGGCAACTGATCGAGCATGGCCTGATCAAGGAGACCTCGCCGCAAGCCTCCACCGGCGGACGGCGCGCCATCTCACTGACCACCATCAAGCATCGCTTCCAGTTTGTGTCCGCCAAGCTCGGCCGCGGCTACCTGCAGCTCGCCCTGTATGACCTCGACGGCAAGGAGCTCGATCAGCACATCACCCAGGTGACCGAGATCGAGCAACAGCCGGTGGTCGACATGCTGCTGCGGGAGATCGGTGCCTTCATCGACTCCCAGCAGGATCGCAGCCGCAACCTCATCAGCATCGCGCTGACCATGCCGGGTCTGGTCAATCCGGAATCCGGCATGGTCATCTACACCCCCAAGTACCAGATCCGCAATCTGGCGCTGGCCAAGCTTCTGGAAAACCACTTCAACCTGCCCTGTTACGTGGGCAACGATACCCGCTCGCTGGCGCTGGCCGAACACTTCTTCGGCGAGTCCCGCGACTGCATGGACTCCATCCTGGTGAGCGTCCACCAGGGGGCGGGTTCCGGCATCATCACCAAGGGCAAGGTGTTCCTCGGTCAGAACCGCAACGTCGGCGAGATCGGCCACATCCAGGTCGAGCCGCTCGGCAAGCGCTGCCACTGCGGCAACTTCGGTTGCCTGGAGACCATCGCCTCCAACGAGGCCATCGTTGACAAGGTGAAGGAGCTCATCAGCCGCGGCCACCTGAGCTCGCTGCAGGAGAAGCACATCACCATCCAGGAGGTGTGCAAGGCGGCCATGGCCGGTGACGAGCTGGCCCGCAGCGTCATTGAGAACGTGGGTGAGCATCTGGGACGGGCGGTGGCCATCACGGTCAACCTGTTCAACCCGCAGAAGGTGCTGATCGCGGGCGAAATCACCGCCGCCGAAGAGATCCTGTTCCCGGCCATCCGCCGCTGCGTGGAGCACCAGTCGCTGCCAAGCTTCCATCGTGGCCTGCCCATCGTGAAGGCACGCTTCCAGAATCAGCCCACCGTCGGCGGTTTCGCGCTGGTGAAGCGGGCCCTGCTGGAAGGGGACCTGCTGCAGATCATCATGGAGCAGAAGTAAGGCTGAGGCCTTGCGAAATAAAAAACGGCAGCCAGTGGCTGCCGTTTTTATTGATAGATTCTTCAAGCGTAGGTTCGATTAGCCGCATAGCGGCGTAATAGGACGCGGTGATTCACCCTGCCCGGCACGGTTTGAACAGATCCAGCGCTCCGTCATACACCTGGGTCTGTACATCCATGATGCCGAGCATGGAGTGGAACAGATTGTCGTGGGAGAAGCGCTTGCTGACCGCCTCCTGCTGCAGACAGGTCATATCCAGCTGGCGATCGGCCTGCAACTGGGGAGAGAACCAGGTCATCAGCGGCACCCGGGTCTGATCGTCCGGCGCGAACTTGTAGGGGGTGCCGTGCAGGTAGAGCCCCATGGCCCCTAGAGATTCGCCGTGATCCGACAGATAGACCAGCCCCACGTTGTAATCCTGCTCCAGCGTCTTGAGCTTGTCGATGAGACGGGCCACCACCTTGTCGGTGTAACGGATGGTGTTGTCATAGGTGTTGACCAGCTCTTCATTGGTGCAGTTTTCGATGTCGCTGCGCGGGCAGTCCGGCACGAAGGTCCGCTCACTGGCGGGATAGCGGCGATAGTAGGTCGGGCCGTGGCTGCCCATCAGGTGGAAGGCCACCAGCTTGTTGCCCTTCATCTGCGCGATCTGCCGATCCAGCCCCTCCAGCATCACCTCGTCGTAGCAGGAACCCTTCTGGCAGTACTGGGGAAAATCCTTGGCCTCGATCTCGATGGTGGGCACGTTCTTGCACACCCCCTTGCAGCCGCCGTCGTTCTCCTTCCACAGCACGGAGACGCCGGCGTGCTGCAGCACATCCAGCATGCCGTCGCGGGACTGGGCCAGGATGTCGTCATAGCCGCGCCGCGTCAGGTTGGAGAACATGCAGGGCACCGAGACCGCGGTGGCGGTGCCGCAGGAGCGCACGTTGCGAAACGAGACCATGCCCGATTCCCGCGCGGTGAAGCTGTTGGTGGCCTTGCCGTAACCGTTGAGGGAGTAGTTCTGGCTGCGCGCCGTCTCCCCCACCACCAGAAACATCAGGGTCGGCTTGCCGCCCTGCCCTACCACCCTGGCATCCGTGCCCAACGGCTGATACGGGATCGGAGTGGCAAACAGGATGTCGGTGGCGTAGCGATAGAGGCCATGCACATAGTTGGCGGGCACTATCTCCTTGCCGAGGGACTTGTTGTTGCGCCCGACCGAGGCGTAATCCTGGTAATAGAGCGCCGCCACCCCCACCAGAAACAGCAGCGACAGGGCGATGGAGCCAAGCCGCAGGCCCAGCCCCTTATACCAGGGACGGGGATACTCTATCTTCACCCACAGCAGGGCCAACACCGGCAGCAGGCCGGTCAGCACGAACCAGAGCAGGATGGAGGCATTGAAGTAGGAGGTCGCCTCCCCCGCGTTGGTCTCGACTATGTTCTGCACCATGCTCACGTCGAAGATGACGCCGTACTTGAGCATGGCGTAGCTAACCACGGATCCCATCAGGATCAGCAGCACGAAGAAGGGCTTGAGCAGATAGCGAAAGGTAAAGGGCAGGAACACCGCGTTGAGCGCGGCCAGCAGCACGAAGGGGATCGAGAGGGCAAAGCCCGTCTTGACGTGTTCCAGCTTGGTGAGAATGGTGTAAAAGTGCAGGAAAATGGGCCAGTTGAATACCAGTGCAAACAACAGCACCAGCAACAGATTCACCTTCATCACACCCAGGGTGATGCGCATAACGATACTCCGACAAACCAGGCAGGACAGGGGCCACACAGGGCACCTCTTGTTGCAGTCTCGCTTGCCGATCCCTCCTCCCGAGGTGATGGCGGCAAGGGGCAGCGAGGCCCGGACACGGCAGGCAGCTTAAAAAGCCAACCTTAAGGGAAAATTAAGGCGGGCAATGCCATGGCCGGCACAGCCTTCAGGTGTCAGGCCATCACAAGAAACGGCAGCCGAGGCTGCCGTTTTAGCGGGGGCGAACAGAGCGTTGCCCCCTGGGTGTTCACGAACCGGATTACAGGGTCGCGGCGACTTCGTCGGAGATGGAGCCGTTGTGGTACACCTCCTGCACGTCGTCCAGATCTTCCAGCATGTCGATGAGGCGCATCAGCTTGGGCGCGGTCTCGGCATCCAGCTCGGCTTCGGTGGACGGGATCATGGTCACTTCGGCGCTCTGGGGCTTGAAGCCGGCGGCTTCCAGACCATCGAGCACGGTGCCGAAATCGTTCGGGGTGGTATACACCTCGATGGAGCCATCCTCTTCGGTCACCACGTCGTCGGCACCGGCTTCCAGGGCGGCATCCATCAGGGCATCTTCATCGACGCCCACGAAGGTCAGCAGCCCTTTCTTGCTGAACAGATAGGCAACAGAGCCATCGGTGCCCAGGTTGCCACCGCACTTGCTGAAGGCGTGACGCACTTCGGCAACGGTACGGTTGCGGTTGTCGGTCAGGCACTCCACCATGACGGCAGAGCCGGCCGGGCCGTAACCTTCGTACACGATGGTCTCGAGCTGTTCGCCATCGCCACCGCCGGCGCCACGCTGGATGGCACGGTTGATGGTGTCGCGGGTCATGTTGCCGGTCAGGGCAGCCGCCACCGCCGCACGCAGGCGCGGGTTGTTGGCAGGATCGGCATCACCCAGACGCGCGGAGGTGGTGATTTCGCGGATCAGCTTGGTGAAGATCTTGCCGCGCTTGGCGTCTTGCGCCGCCTTGCGGTGTTTGATGTTGGCCCATTTACTGTGACCTGCCATAGGGACTCTCCGTTATTTTTGAATTTCAGTAACACTGGTCATGACTAATGCAAGGGAAAGGCCGCATTGCTGCGGCCTTTGCTGCCGGTAACGGCTTATTCATCACCCTTGACGGTGGTCGCAATCGCCAGCTCGCCCAGTTGGGCGGCGTTGGCAAAGCTGGGGGCGTCCGTCATCAGACAGGCGGCCGCCGTGGTTTTTGGGAAGGCAATCACGTCCCGGATGTTTTCAGTACCGGTCAGCAGCATGCTCAGACGGTCCAGGCCGAAGGCCAGGCCGGCGTGCGGCGGGGTACCGTACTTCAGGGCGTCCAGCAGGAAGCCGAACTTCAGACGCTGCTCGGCCGGGGTAATACCCAGGATGTCGAACACGGTGGCCTGCATCTCGCTGTTGTGGATACGGACAGAACCGCCACCCACTTCGTAGCCGTTGATCACCATGTCGTAAGCGTTGGCGTAAGCGCCTACCGGGTTGGCTTTCAGCTGCTCCGGGCTCAGGCCGCTTGGCGCAGTGAACGGGTGGTGCATGGCAGCCAGACCGCCTTCGCCATCCTCTTCGAACATCGGGAAGTCGATGACCCACAGCGGCTTCCAGCTGTTCTCCAGCAGGCCCAGATCCCGGCCCACTTTCAGACGCAGGGCGCCCATGGCATCACACACCACTTTCTTGGAGTCGGCACCAAAGAAGATGATGTCGCCGTCGGCTGCGCCGGTGCGGGCCAGGATCTCGCGCACGATGGCGTCGGAGAGGAACTTGGCCACCGGGGACTGTACCCCTTCGATGCCGTTGGCCGCTTCGTTGACCTTCATCCAGGCCAGGCCCTTGGCACCATAGATGCCGACAAACTTGGTGTACTCGTCGATCTGCTTGCGAGACAGCTCCGCGCCGCCCGGTACTTTCAGGGCAGCCACGCGGCCTTTCGGATCGTTGGCTGGGCCGGCGAACACGGCGAACTCGACCGAGGTCAGCAGATCTGCCACATCGACCAGCTCCATCGGCAGACGCAGGTCCGGCTTGTCGGAGCCGTAGCGACGCATGGCTTCGTCGAAGGTCATGATCGGGAAGTCGCCCAGATCCACGTTCAGGATGTGCAGCCACAGTTTGCGGATCATCTCTTCCATGATTTCACGCACCTGCGGCGCGGTCATGAAGGAGGTCTCCACGTCGATCTGGGTGAATTCCGGCTGGCGGTCGGCACGCAGGTCTTCGTCGCGGAAGCACTTGACGATCTGGTAGTAGCGATCGAAGCCGGACATCATCAGCAACTGCTTGAACAGCTGCGGGGATTGCGGCAGGGCGTAGAACTTGCCCTTGTGCACACGGCTCGGCACCAGGTAGTCGCGGGCCCCTTCCGGGGTGGCTTTGGTCAGCATCGGGGTCTCGATGTCGAGGAAGCCGTGCTCGTCCATGAAGCGGCGCACGAAGGCACTGGCCTTGGCACGGGTCTTCAGGTACTTGGCCATCTCGGGGCGACGCAGGTCCAGGTAGCGATACTTGAGGCTCACCTCTTCGCTGTTGACCTGGTTGAAGTCCAGCGGCAGCGGCTCGGCACGGTTGATGATGGTCAGCTCGTGGGCAAACACCTCGATGGCACCGGTGGCCATGTCGCTGTTGCGCTGGGAGTCGGGACGGGTGCGCACCACGCCGGAGACCTGAATGCAGAATTCGCCGCGCAGTTCGGAGGCCAGGGCAAAGGCGTCCGGTTTGTCCGGATCGAAGAACACCTGCACGATCCCTTCCCGGTCGCGCATGTCGATAAAGATGAGGCCGCCCAGATCGCGACGACGATGGACCCAACCGCACAATGTAATGGTCTGCCCTGCATGGGCCTCATTGACCTGTCCGCAATAGATAGAGCGCATGGACTTCTTCCTTCGAATTTGTAGAGAGACGGTTAACCTGGGTCGCCGGGCACGACTGGCAAGCACCGTCTGTCTCACAGCTGGCCAGATCCTGTTCTTGCCCGGTTTGAAATCTGTCTCGTACCGTCCGACCGCCGGGATCGGACACCTGCCGCCGATATCGGCTCGACCAGAGGCGGCTGGCAAGCGGCCGGGGTGTCGGGCGGAGGGCATCGGCAAGCGATTGTTGTTTGGCCGCATCATGGCCGCTGCCGTCGTCACAATATGCGTACAGCGGCGTGAGTCACAACAAATTGGCAAACAAAAGGGCTGGCATTATAGAGGAAAACCCCCATTTGGGTAAAATGGCCAGCAGCCTCCTTTGCCCTGTTTTTTACATCCCGGGGCAAAAAAGGGGGGTAAAACGAGATAAACCCGCAGACAGGATCCCTCATGAGCCTCTTTTTGGGCCTGCCACAATGGTCTCACCCGGCCTGGCCAGGTCACTTGCTGGGCGTGGGCGCCAAGCCCGCCGAGCACCTCGCCCACTATGCCCGGGTCTTCAACACGGTGGAAGGCAATACCACCTTCTACGCCTCGCCGACCCCCGACACGGTCCGGCGCTGGGCCGATGCGGTGCCCGCCCACTTTCGCTTCAGCTTCAAGTTTCCGCAAACCATCAGCCACCAGAGCGATCTGGTGAGCGCTGACAAGCAAGTGAGCGACTTTATCCGCCTGCTGGAGCCCTTGCACGACAAGCTGGGGCTGCTCAAGCTGCAGCTGCCCGCCCGCTTCGGCCCACAGGGACTGCCCCGTCTGGCGGCCTTTTTCGAGCGGCTGCCACCGGCGTTTCGCTATGCCCTCGAGGTGCGCCACCCCGATTTCTTCGCCAAGGGCGAGGCGGAGCGGCAGTTGAACCGGCTGCTGATGGAGAAGGGCATCAACCGCATCATGCTCGACAGCCGGCCGCTGTTCTCGGTGCCGGCCACCACGGCAGCCATGATCGATGCCCAGGGCAAGAAGCCGAGGCTGCCGGTGCACCTGCTGGCCACCGCCAATGCTCCCGTGGTGCGGCTCATCGGCCTGCCGGATCCGGCCGCCAACCACCCCTTCCTGCCAGGCTGGCTCCCCCACTGGCGCCAGTGGCTGGCGGAGGGAAAAGATCTCTACCTCTTTATACATACGTCCGACAACGCCCAGTCCCCCGAGCTGGCCCGTCAGGTTGCCCGCCTGCTGGGGGAGGAGATGGCCCCCTGGCCGGGGGAAAACGATCGCGCGCAGCAGGGCGTGCTGCCCTTTTAGTCAGCCGCCTCGCCCCGTCTTCCCCGCCGCGAAAAAAAGCCGTTTTTTTGTGGCTGGACGAGGCTTGGCGTCAAGACAAACGCCGACCTTTCCTCTACACTAGCGCCCCAAGTAAGGACCCGGACCGCCAGCCCAGTACAATCCGTTGCTGGCAGGCGTTCGGCGCCATAAACAGGGCCCTGACGCCAGTGCGCTGCAACTCGTTGCCGCAGATGGTGCCGCCCTCAGAAAGGACCAGGATGATGGTCCATTGCGAACGGAACCGGCCCGATGGATCTCAAGGCCCGCCACCCCGTTCGTGAACCGGTGACGACCCGGCCCGGACCGGTGTCACCCAACGATTCAATTGAACAAAACAGTCGGTTCGCGCACCGGCTGTCAGGTTGCGCCAGCATGCATACCAAAGATCAGATTTTTGCCGCCCCTATCGCTCGATTGGGGGATTTTTGCTTTGACGAACAGGTCGTCGATGTCTTTCCCGACATGATCCAGCGCTCGGTGCCGGGTTACAGCAACATCATCTCCGCCATCGGCATGATGGCCGCCCGTTACGCCCAGCCCCAGAGCCGGCTCTACGACCTCGGCTGTTCGCTCGGCGCCGCCACCCAGGCGATGCGTCGCCACGTCACCCAGCCCGGCTGCCACATCACGGCGGTGGATCTCTCCCACCCCATGATCGAGCGCGCCCGCGCCCACCTCTCCGGCTTCAAGTCCGAGGTGCCGGTGGAGCTGGTGGAGGCGGACATCTGCGACATCGCCATCGAGAACGCCTCCGTGGTGGTGCTCAACTTCACCCTGCAGTTCGTCGAGCCCGAGAAGCGGGCCGCCCTGATCCAGCGCATCTTTGATGGGCTGCGCCCGGGCGGGATCCTGATCCTGAGCGAAAAATTCCGCTTCGAAGATGCACCGGTCAACGAGCTGCTCATCGACCTGCACCTCGACTTCAAGCGCGCCAACGGTTACAGCGAGCTGGAGATCAGCCAGAAGCGCACCGCCCTTGAGAACGTGATGCGCACCGACAGCCTGCCGGTGCATCAGGCCCGCCTGCGAGACGCCGGCTTCGCCCATCAGGATCTCTGGTTCCAGTGCTTCAACTTCGGCTCCATGATTGCCATCAAATCGAGCGAGCCTGCCCAGCCATGATCGACTTTGCCAACTTCTATCAGCTGATCGCCAAGAATCGGCTGAGCCACTGGCTGCATACCCTGCCCGCCCAGCTGCACACCTGGCAGCACGACAACCAGCACGGTGATCTGCCGCGCTGGAACCGCGCCCTCAACAAGCTGCCGCAGGTGGACCCCGGCCACATCGAGCTGCACAGCCGGGTCGAAATCGGCTCGGCCGAGAGCCTTGGCGAAGGGGAGCGCAAGAAGGTGGAGAGCCTGCTGCGCCACTTCATGCCCTGGCGCAAGGGGCCGTTCACGGTACACGGCATCCACATCGACACCGAATGGCGCTCCGACTGGAAGTGGGATCGGGTACTGCCCCACATCAGCCCGCTTGCCGGTCGCTACGTGCTGGACGTGGGCTGCGGCAGCGGCTACCACCTCTGGCGCATGGTGGGCGAAGGGGCGAAACTGGCGGTCGGCATCGACCCGAGCCCGCTGTTCCTCTGCCAGTTCGAGGCCATCCGCCACTTCGCCGGCAACGACCAGCGTGCCCACCTGCTGCCGCTCGGCATTCAGGAGCTGCCGGAGCTGCGGGCGTTTGACACCGTCTTCTCCATGGGGGTGCTCTATCACCGCAAGTCCCCTATCGAACACATCGAACAACTGCGCAACCAGTTGAAAGACGACGGCGAGCTGGTGCTCGAGACGCTGGTGATCGACGGCGACGTCAACGACGTGCTGGTGCCCACCGATCGCTACGGCAAGATGCGCAACGTCTGGTTCATCCCCTCCAGCGCGGCCCTCAAGCTGTGGGTCGAGCGCTGCGGATTTACCGATGTGCGGATTGTCGACGAGAATATGACCAGCACCGACGAACAGCGTCGTACCGACTGGATGATTAATGAATCCCTGAGTGATTATCTGGATCCAACCAATCCCGCACTCACGGTAGAAGGACACCCGGCACCGAAACGTGCCGTACTGATTGCCAGAAAGGCCAAAGACTAGCCGATGGCGGCTGTGGAAGTTACACTGACCCAATTCCAGGAAGCACAGTTAAATGAATGACATGAAAAGCAAATTAAAAGGAATGACCCTGCTCTCCCTGCTCAGTCTCGGCGGGTGTGTCAGTATGGAGAAAGCGCCCCCGGTACCTACCTTGACGCTGGCCGAGCTTCGCAACGAGATCAATCTGAGCGAGCAGCGCCTGCAAACATCCATGGAACAGCAACAGAAGCAGTATGTGCAGCAACAGCACCTGCTGGTTCAGCTCAACACTGATGTCAACAACATGAAAGAGTCCGTGAACAAAGTCGGCAGCAAGCTCGAATCCCTGCCGCCCGAGCCGCCCAAGCCCATGGCGATCCCGACCGAGAAGTGCCAGGCCCCGAGCCAGGGCCACACCGTCGACGGCAAGCTGCTGGTCGGCGAGGCGGAGTGGATCTGGGTTGACGCGGCCAATGACGCCTTCCAGGCGCGGGTCGATACCGGTGCTACCACCTCCTCCATCAGCGCCCAGGACATCACCATCTTCGAGCGCAACGGCAAGAACTGGGTGCGTTTCTTCCTGAGCCATCAGGAGATGGACGACAAGATCCAGATTGAAGCGCCGCTGGTGCGCCATGTGCGGGTGCGTCAGGCCTCCGCCGACGATCTCGACCGCCGTCCGGTGGTGCGCCTTGCTGTGCGCATCGGCGACATGACCGAGAAGGCCGAATTTACCCTGAAGGACCGCAGCGACATGGCCTTCCCCGTGCTGCTCGGCCGTGAGTTTTTGAAAGACATCGCCGTGGTTGATGTGGCCCGCGAATATATCCAACCCAAACCCAAGCTCAAGGATGTGAAATAATCCATGGTTTCCCGTAAGCCGTTCTATTTGCTGGTAGCCCTGCTGTACATTGTCGGCCTGGGGATGACGTTCTATCACCACATCGCGCTGGACGTACCGCTCACGCCGGGTGAAAAACGCCAGATCTGGTCCATCGAAGCCAAGCTGGAGTTCGAGGCCACCGGCGAGCCGGTGATCGCCTCCCTGGCCATTCCGGGCACCCAGCCCGGTTTCACCCTGATGAACGAGAACGCCGCGAGCCCGGGCTACGGTCTCTCCTTCGTCGAGAAGGATGGCGATGCCCGCGCCGAGTGGTCCATTCGCAGCGCCTCCGGCCGTCAGGAGCTCTATTACCGCGTCGACATGATGGCCGATGCCCATGCCAAACCGGCCGCCAACCCGCTGCCGCCGGCCATCGAGAAGCAGATCGAGAGCGAGCCCTACGCCACCGCCATGAAGCAGATCCTGGAACGTGCCCAGGAGCGCTCCGCCGACGGCTACACCCTGACGCGCGAGATCATCAAGGAGATCGAGAAGCAGGAGCAGAACGCCGAGCTGCTGAAGAAGCACAAGAGCCGTGCCAACCTGATCGCCGAGCTGCTCAACAACGCCGACGTGCCGACCCGTGTCGTGCACGCGCTGAGCCTGGAAGATGGCCGCCGTCGTCAGGAGCTGGTGGATTACCTGCAGGTGTTCAACAGCCCGACCGACTACAAGCTGTTCAACCCGCAGACCGGTGAACAGGGCCGCCCTGCCAACCTGCTGCTGTGGGAATACAACTCCGGCGCCCTGCTGGACGTGACCGGTGGTCACAACTCCCGCGTCAGCTTCTCGATGATCGAGCAGGAGCAGCCGGTCAGCGTGGCGCTGGCCCAGAAATTTGAAAAATCGGAGATGATGAACTTCTCCATCCACAGCCTGCCGCTGGAAGAGCAGACCCTGTTCAAGGGCTTGCTGCTGATCCCGATCGGCGTGCTGATGGTGGTGTTCCTGCGGGTATTGGTGGGGATCAAGACCTCGGGCACCTTCATGCCGGTGCTGATCGCGGTCGCCTTTATCCAGACCTCCCTGGTCACCGGTCTCATCGGTTTCCTGCTGATCGTCGGCACCGGCCTGGTGATCCGCTCCTACCTGTCGCGGCTCAACCTGCTGCTGGTCGCCCGAATATCGGCCATCATCATCATGGTGATCTCGATGATCGGTATCTTCTCCGCGTTTGCCTTCAAGCTGGGGCTGACCGACGGCATGAAGATCACCTTCTTCCCGATGATCATCCTCTCCTGGACCATCGAGCGGATGTCCATCCTGTGGGAAGAAGAGGGTCCGAAAGAGGTGTTCCGCCAGGGTGGCGGCTCTCTGCTGGTGGCCGTCATCGCCTATCTGGCCATGGATAACGAACTGATCCGTCACCTCACCTTCAACTTCCTCGGCCTGCAGCTGGTGCTGATGGCGACCGTGCTGTTGATGGGCAACTACACCGGCTACAAGCTGAGCGAACTCAAGCGCTTCAAGCCGCTGGTGGACGAGATCAAATCGGGTGCCACTCCGGGTAAGGACAAGTAACAGATGTGGTTCTGGGAAAAGTACACCACCCCGTGGAGCCTGTCCCAATCAGGCATCCTCGGCATGAACAAGCGCAACCACTCCTACATCAGCCGCTACAATCCGCGCAGCCTATATCCGCTGGTGGATGACAAGCTGCAGACCAAGCGCATCGCGCTGGATGCCGGCGTCACGGTACCGGAACTGATCGGTACCATTCGTGCCCAGCACGACGTGAGCCGCATCACCGAGCTGGTGAAGGATTGGCCGGGCTTCTGCATCAAGCCGGCCCGCGGCTCCGGCGGCAAGGGGATCCTGGTGATCCTGCGCCAGGAAGAGGGCCTGTTCTACAAGCCCAACGGCAGCGCCTCCAACGGGCAGGATCTGGAGCGCCATGTCTCCAACATCCTGGCCGGGCTCTATTCACTGGGCGGCAAACCCGACGTGGCGCTGGTGGAAGGCCTCATCAACTTCGATGACGTGTTCGACGGCTACTCGTTCGAAGGGGTCCCCGATGCCCGGGTGATCATCTTCAAGGGCTTCCCGGTCATGGCCATGATGCGCCTCTCCACCGCTGCGTCCGACGGCAAGGCGAACCTGCACCAGGGCGCCGTGGGGGTGGGTCTGTGCCTGCGTACCGGCCGTGCGCTGCGGGCGGTGCAGTTCGGCAATCCGCTGCGCCACCACCCGGACACCGGCCTCGATCTCTATGAGCTCAAGGTGCCCCACTGGGACACCCTGCTGACCCTGGCGGCCTCCTGCTACGAGATGTCGGGCCTCGGCTACATCGGCACCGACATGGTGCTGGACAAGTTCCGCGGCCCCATGCTACTGGAGCTCAACGCCCGTCCGGGCCTCGCCATCCAGATCGCCAACGGCCGTGGTCTGGTGCCCAACCTCAAGACCATCGAGAAGCTGGGCCAGGTGAAGATGAACGTGGAGCAGCGGGTCAACTTCGCCAAAGATCACTTCGGTATCTTTGACGAGTAGTCCGGACACCCATGACAAAAGCGCGCCAAAGGGCGCGCTTTTTTATGCCTGTCGTTTATCGGCACGTAGCCGGCAACCACAATCCTGCTGAGCATGGGTTTCTGGACAAAGGTTGCTGAAACAAGGGTTGCTGGCCAACGTTGCGAAACGAGAGTGCCGAATCACGGCCATAAAAAAACCGATGCCTGGGCATCGGTTTTTCACTATCCGGTTTGCCGACCCGATTACAGGGAAGCAGCGTTCTCGGACAGGTATTTGGCAACGCCGTCCGGAGAGGCGGTCATGCCTTTTTTGCCTTTCTCCCACTGAGCCGGGCACACTTCGCCGTGCTCTTCGTGGAACTGCAGGGCGTCGACCATGCGCAGCATCTCGTCGATGTTGCGGCCCAGCGGCAGATCGTTGACAACCTGGTGACGAACGACACCGTTCTTGTCGATCAGGAAGGAGCCACGGAATGCCACGCCGGCTTCCGGGTGCTCGACGTCATAGGCTTTGCAGATCTCGTGCTTGATGTCGGCAACCAGCGGGTACTTGACCGGGCCGATGCCGCCGTCTTCGATCTTGGTGTTGCGCCAGGCGTTGTGGGAGAACTCGGAGTCGATGGAAACACCGATCACTTCCACGCCACGCTTGTTGAACTCTTCCAGACGGTGATCGAAGGCAATCAGCTCGGACGGGCAGACGAAGGTGAAATCGAGCGGATAGAAGAACAGGACGGCTGCCTTGCCCTTGATGTGGGATGCCAGGTTGAAGGAGTCAACGATCTGGCCATTGCCCAGAACGGCAGCAGCGGTGAAATCGGGTGCGGGACGGCCTACCAATACCATATTCAATTCCTCTTTATGTGAAGTGAACAATCCTGTCAGGATCAGGCTACCTAGAGCCAAGTCCGTCTAATTAAAGCGACAAACTATAGCCCCGATGGTAGATTAGTTAAATCAAATTAAATAGATAGCATTAATCGGGTTTTCCTATGCAACGTTGGCCCAGCCTGAAACAGCTGCAATATCTGGTTGCTCTCGACGAGCACAAGAACTTCAACCGCGCCGCCAAGGCCTGTCATGTCAGCCAGTCGACCCTGAGTACCGGGATCCAGACGCTGGAGGACATGATGAACCTGCAACTGGTGGAACGGGACCACAAGAGCTTCATTATGACCCCGGTCGGCATGGAAATCGTCGAGCGAGCTCGCAATTTGCTCTCCGATGCGCGGGATCTGATGGAGCTCGGCCAGCATCAGGGGGGCGTCATGCACGGCACGGTACGCCTGGGCTGTATTCCCACCATCGCCCCCTTCCTGCTCAGCAAGCTGCTGCAGGTGTGCGGCAAGACCTATCCTGAGCTGGAATTGTTGCTGCGTGAAGACACCACCACCAACCTGCTCAAGCAGCTGGAACAGGGTCAGCTCGACCTGCTGATCCTGGCGCTGCCGGTGGAGATCGGCGGCTTTCACTGCAAGACGGTCGGCCAGGATCCCTTCCACATGGTGATGCCCGCCAGCATGGCGGCCAGCCTGCACACCCCGTTCGACTACAAGGAGCTGCCCAACCAGAGCATCTTCCTGCTGGAGCGGGAGCACTGTCTCACCGAACACGCGGTGAGCGCCTGCCGGCTGCGGGACAAGAGCAAGATCAACCCATTTGCCGCCACCAGCCTGCACACCTTGGTGCAGATGGTTGGCGCCGGGCTCGGCACCACCTTCCTGCCGCAGATGGCCATCGATGCCGGCATCCTCGACAACACGGATCTGGTGGCCATTCCGCTGCCGGGAGAACATCCCTATCGCGAGATAGGGCTGGTGTGGCGCCCCAGCACCACCCGGGTACAGACTTTCTACAAGCTGGCGGAGCTGCTCGCCCCGCTCATCGAGAACAAGGCCTGATCCGTCCTTCATAAAAAAACGCCGGCACTTGCCGGCGTTGTTGTCTTGGGCGCAAGGCCCTGCTCTGTCAGTGACTGGCCGGTGGCCCGAAGATGCGGGTGTAGGAGGTCAGGGTCCGTACGCTCACATTCTGCGGATTGCCATTCTCGTCGTAGAGCCCCAGCGCCCCGCTCTGCTTGTCATGACCCAGCAGCTGGTGGGCACTCAGGTTGCTGAGCGCATCGCTGTCCGCTTTCCACTCCCAGCGCTGACCCAGGCTCAGGCTGCAGCTCTGCAGCTGGCCGAGGTTGTTGCCATCCAGGCAGCGGCGAGTATCCTGCGCGCTGACATAGCGGCCGTACTGGTCATAGATGAAGGACTGGGCGGCCGAGGTCTCGTCACAGGTTACCGCGCTCAGCCCATGGTTGGCATCTGCGCTCAGGCAGCGGTTGTCAAAGCCCCCCAGCTGCAGGTTGACCGGGCGACCGCCGGTAAACACCGGGTGGTTCCAGTCCACCTTGAAACTGGTGGACGCCGTCACCCGTCTGCGCTTGTCGGTATCTTCAAAGCCCTGGAAGGAGACATGGGCCCCCACCACGTAGTAGTGCTTGTAGATGCCGGTGTAGATGGGGCGGATGTTGACCGAGGAGTCGATCTTGAACTCGGTGCTGCCCGTCTCGTCCGGTGCCGCCTTGTAGATGACGTCCAGATTCGGCACAAACCCCTTGTAGCTGAGCGGCTGGATGCGGTTGTGATCCACGTCGTACCCCATGCCCCAGACGGTGGCCGTCTTGGAGGAGAGCAGGGACTCCGCGGTCGCGTACTGATCGCGAACCCAGCTGAAACTCACCTTCTGGGCGCTCGGCGCCGAGCGTTCGACCCGGTAATCCTGGGTGTTGTAGGCAAGCTGGCGCTGCTGGCTGAACTTGGCCGACGCCTCCAGCTTGGCCTTGGGCCCATCCTTGTTCACCTCCACCCCGCCGGTGACCCCCACCTCGAAGCCCGAGATCTCGCGATGCTCGTACTTGCTGTTGAGGTTGGTCGGCAGGCTCTTGAGTACCGCCGCCTTGGTGTTGGACGCCTCGATGCTGAAGCGGTAATCCTGGGCGATGGCATCAGTGGCATAGTCGCGGGCCCAGCCATCCAGCAGCAGGTAGTCCGCGATGTTCTCGCTCCAGCTCAGATCCTCGTTGAGCTGGATGCCGGCACCGGCCGACTCTTCGTCCAGCGAGATCCGCACTATCTTGGCATCCGGCGTGGCGGAGCCGGTGTTGCCAAATTGCAGGGAGCGCTCCAGGTTGACCCGGTAGACCAGCGAGATGTTCGGCGAATCGCAGAACAGCCGATCGCCCCAGCTCCAAGTGCGCGAGCGCGGGAAGGTGCACTCGGCATCGCTGATCTTGCGGTTGACGTTGAGATAGAAGGCCACGTGGGGCAGGCCGGCCTCGGCGGCGGGCGGCTGGGTCAGCGAGCGCTTGTGGCGCTTGCCCTGCCCATCCAGGCTCTCGACCCGCTCCATCACCTGATAGAAGGCCGGATCATCGACGCCCCCCAGCGGGGTGAACAGCAGCTCCCCCTTGTAGCCGGACACCAGCACCCAGTCCGCATCAAAAGAGATGCCGGCCAGCTGCTCCATGGCTTTTCTGGCTTGCTGTCGCTCATTCTTGTCGGTGACGGCGCTGAAATCGATGAACAGACGCTCGCCCCGTGCCAGCACCCGCTCGCGCAGCTGATCCCGGGTCATGAGCGGCGTCGCCCCCTGCCCCTTCAGCCAGACGTCGGCATTGAGGTAAATCAGACCCTGTTCGGATTGCAGGCTGGCCAGCATGGCGGTGCCCTGGTCGGTACGTTCGCCAATATCTTCGGCTTGCACGCTGCCAGCCAACAAGGCCAGCGCGAGCAGACTGAGAGTGGGGGCTTGCGTGATGAATTTGCGTGGTTTTTTGTTTTTCATTGTTATCTCCTTGTCGAATCACGCCAAGCTATTTAAACAATGAACGAATACGGCATAACCATATTATTCACAGTTATATTTCGGGGCGTTATTCTGCTTGCCTGTCATGACATTCATTATTTTCGCCGTGAATTAACAGCGTGGCGGAGAATGCATTTATTGTTGACAGAACAAGGATCGCGATGCGATCTAAGGTGGATGATTCGGCATGCGCCGATGCTATTACACGGGAGTCGCGCGCTGATGGCAATCTTCCCTCAAGGTCGCCTGAATGCGCCTTGCATCTCGCACCGTGCCCGTTGGCTTGGCGGTAGCGCCCATCGGCCTGAACGATGGTGCGACAGCCTGATACCGCAGGCCTCCTGGTGCGAGGGAACACTCACTGCTATGGACCGGATATCATGGGATGGCCCTCCTCTGTCTGGTGATATTGTCAGCCGACGCCAGTCATTGGCCGAATATTATTATGTGAACCAGTTGCGGGAATATACCCAGAGATATCTTGTGGTGCTACCATCATATTGGCGGTGAAAATGGCGGGGTCCCTTGCCATTTATTTGATGGCGCCATCATAACGAATTAACCCTGAGACAGAACGTGACACAGATCACGGGGCGACGTCAACAAGGTTAATTATCATTTCATGCCAAGGCTGATTGGAATAACTACTTTAATATTGAAATACTCATTCAAGATAATCGCCAAATATTATTCAAATGAATACAAATAATATTATAACCCTCTGCGTTTTCGCCTCTTTTGAGGTAGCCAGAGGCTGTTTCTTGCAAGCAAGGCTATGTTCGAGCCCCGAACCCCGTTTATGATGGAGACGTTGTCGTCTCGAAGGAGCCCCCATGGATTGCAAATGGCTGCTGCCCCTGCTGGCCCTGTTGCTGGCCGCCTGTTCCAGCACACCCGAGCCTGCCCCGCCACGCCAGCAGAGCAGCGCCTTTGAAGGCTTCTATCAGCAGTGGCGCGGCGTACCCTATCGCATGGGCGGCTCGGATCGGGCCGGCCTCGACTGCTCCGCCTTTACCCAGCTCGCCTACCAGCAGGTGATGGGCTTCAATTTGCCCAGAACCACTGAATCCCAGGCCAACCTGGGTCGGCCGGTCGATCGCTACCGACTGCAGCACGGCGATCTGGTCTTCTTCAAGACCGGCTGGCAGCAATACCACGTCGGTGTCTACACCGGCGGCGGGGAGTTCATCCACGCCTCCACCAGCAAGGGGGTGATCCGCTCGCGCCTCGACAACGTCTACTGGAACAGCCGCTACTGGCAGGCGCGCCGCCTCACCCAGTGACCACCATAAAACAACAGGGCCCGCGACGGGCCCTGTTGTTGTTGATTCAACGGATGGCTCAGTGCTTGCGATGCCAGCGCGGCGAGGTGGCCCGTTCGCCCCAGGGGGTCACGCAGGGCAACAGCGCCCCTTCGATCACCTTGTCACTGCCGGCCAGGGCCTCGGCAATCTTCTCATGCAGCACCCGCAGCAGGCGCCCCTCCTGTTCGGCCAGGGAGTGACCCGCGGCAAAAAACTCGCGCTGATGCTGCAACGCCAGCTTCTGGGCAAATTCATAGGTGTTGAAGCAATCCGGCATCCGCTCGACCACATCTTCCAGGCGGGCCAACAAGCTGTTCAGTTCCCTGGTCATAACACTCTCTCCTTGTCGGTTGATAGCCAAAAACTACCCCTTATTGGATAATTCACCAACCCCAAATCCACGAAAGTGTGGAGGCCAGCACAGTCGCCGGGTGAGTCATCCGCGCCCCATCCTAAGCCAACGGGCAAAACTTTACAGCCAGTTAACAAGACGCTAGATTTAGACCGACCAATCAGTCGGTCCCTAACCAGCGGGGTATGCCATGGAAGCGATGCAGTTGCAGGAGGCCACCGACAAGTTGTCGCTCCCGGCCAGACTAGCCAGACTCAGAGACGCCTGTCAGCAACATCCCATGCCGAGTCTGAGCGAGCGCAGAGCCCACCTCAGCCAGCTCAAGCGTGCCCTGATCGCCCACAAGCAGCCGCTGTGCGATGCCCTGGCCAAAGACTATGGCCAGCGCAGCGACTACGACAGCATGATTGCCGACATCCTCCCCTGCGTCATGCAGATCAACTACACCCAGAAACGGATCAAGCGCTGGATGCGCCCGCACCGCCGCCACACCGGCCTGCTGCTGGCACCGGCCCGGGTGGAGGTGTTCTATCAGCCGCTCGGGGTGGTCGGTATCATAGTGCCCTGGAACTTCCCGGTGATGCTGAGCCTCGGCCCCCTCATCAGCGCCATCGCCGCCGGCAACCGCGCCATGCTGAAGCTCTCCGAATTCACCCCCCACACCAACCGGGTGCTGCGCGAGCTGCTGGACGGCGTCTTCGACGAGCGCGAGGTGATGGTGATTGAAGGTGACGCCCAGGTGGCGGCCGCCTTCAGCGCCCTGCCCTTCGATCACCTGCTGTTTACCGGCTCCACCGCCGTGGGCCGGCTGGTAATGGCCGCGGCGGCCCCCCAGCTCACCCCGCTCACCCTGGAGCTCGGCGGCAAGAGTCCCTGCCTCATCGCCCCCGACATGCCGCTGGCGCTGGCGGTGGAGCGGATGATCTTCGGCAAGAGCCTCAACGCCGGCCAGATCTGTGTCGCCCCCGATTATGTGCTGCTGCCGCGCGGTCAGGAGCAGGCTTTTGTCGAGGCCTATCGCGATCACTTCGCCCGCCTCTATCCCCAGGGGCTGGCCAGCGCGGATTACGGCTCCATCATCAATGGCCGCCAGTATGAACGGCTCACCAGCTGGCTGGCCGAAGCCGAGCGGGCAGGCGCCCAGATACACCCCTGTGGCAGCCCGGCCCGGGACGATGGCGCCCACCGCCTGCTGCCCCATCTGCTGACCGAAGTGCCAAACCACTGCCAGCTGATGCAGCAGGAGATCTTCGGCCCGCTGCTGCCGATCGTGCCCTATGACTCGCTGGACGAGGCGCTCGCCTACATAGCCGCGCGGCCCCGTCCGCTCGCCTTCTACCTGATGAGCCTGGATCCCGCCCTGCAGCACAAGGTGATCCGGGAGACCCACTCCGGCGGTATGGCCATCAACGACAGCCTGTTCCAGGTGGCCGCCGACGACGTGCCCTTTGGCGGCATCGGTGCCTCCGGCATGGGCCACTACCACGGCCACGAGGGGTTTCTCACCTTCTCCAAGGCCAAGACCGTGCTGAGCCGGGGACGCTTCAGCACCGGCACCATGGTGCACCCTCCTTATCGGCGCTGGCACCAGCGGCTGATGATGGCCCTGTTTTTGCGCTGACGAGACCAGCATGAACACACCCGTGACCGACAAGCGCCGCCAGATCCTGGATGCCGCCCTTGCCCTGTGTGCCGAAGATGGCTTGCAGGGCGCTGCCACCGCCCGCATCGCCAAGGCGGCCGGGGTGGCCAACGGCACCCTGTTTCACCACTTTCCCAGCAAGGAGGTGCTGATCCAGAGCCTCTATCAGGACATCAAGCTGCGCCTCGGCGCCGCCATCACCGAGGCAGACGCCGCCCTGCCCCTCCAGGAGCAGGCGCGCCACTACTGGAGCCAGGCGATGGCCTGGATGCAGGCCCACCCCCACGAGCTCAAGTTCGTGCTGGGCTTTTTTCACTCCCCCCTGCTGGCTCGCCCGCTGCGCAGCCAGATCCTGAGCGACACCCTGCGTTTTTTACCCCGCCTGCTGGCCCAGGGCCAGGCCAGCGGCGAATTGATGCAAGCTCCACCGGCCCTGATGCTGGAGGTGTGCCAGGGCCAGTTCCTGGCCTGCGCCTCGCTGTTTGTCGACCAACCTGAACTGGGACGGGACGGCCACTGGCAAGCCAGCGCCTTCGCCCTGTTCTGGTCCGCCATCTCGGGAGTTCACGCCTATGCACAACCGACACCTTGATTCCCTGGCGGCGCAGGGTCGCCGCCTCTGGATCAGCTGCCTGCTCTGGATCATCGGCCGCACCCTGTGCCGCGCCGCCCGCATCGACGAGGCGGTACGCCAGGAGCTCGCCCCCCTGCCGGACGGGCTCACCATCCGGTTAGAGGTGAGCGGCATGGCCCACGGCCTGACCATTCACAAGGCGGCCGGCCGCTGGCAGAGCGGCCCCGCACCCGACACCGGCGGGCTGCATCCGCTGCGGGTGCGCTTCAAGCATCCCACCATCGCCTTTCGCGCCCTCAGCTTTCGGCTCGGGGTCAATCAGGCGTTCAGCGAGAACCGCCTGCTGGTGGAGGGGGATCTCACCGTCGCCATGCACCTGGTGCGGGCCCTGGAACAGCTGCAGGCGCTGATCCTGCCGGCCTTCATCGCCCGCCCCTTGCTGCGCCGCTATCCTGACCCGCGCCACAAGCTGAGCCGGGCCTGCCACATCTACCTGGGTCTGTTGACCGGCTGAACGAGAGGATGAGCACCATGAGTCGCTATTACGATTTTTTCTGCCCGGTCAAACTGATGGCGGGCGAGCAGGCGCTGGAGCAACTGGCCGGCGAACTGGCGGGATTGGGGGCGCGCAGGCCGCTGCTGCTCACCGATAAAGGGGTCAGCGGCACTGGCCTCGCCACCCTGCTGGCCGGGGTACTGGCCGAAGGGGAGCTGCCGGTGGCCGCCATCTGGGACGAGATCCCGGCCGACTCCTCCACCGCCGTGGTGGAGCGGATTGCGGCCCGTCACCGGGAGCTCGGCTGTGACAGCCTGGTGGCGCTGGGCGGCGGCTCCGTCATCGACACAGCCAAGGCGGTCAACATTCTCGCCTCCATGGGGGGGACGCGGCTGCTGGATTACGCCGGCGCCGGCTGCCTGACCCGGCCGCTGCAACCGCTGGCGGTGGTGCCCACCACGGCGGGCACCGGCTCGGAAGTGACCCTGGTAGCGGTGATCAAGGACGAGGCGAGCGGGCGCAAGGTGCCCTTTACCTCCCCCTTCCTGCTGCCCCAGCTGGCGGTGCTGGATCCGCGCCTCACTCAGGGGCTGCCGCTCAACATCACCGCCGCCACCGCCATGGATGCCATAACCCACGCCATCGAGGCCTTCATCGGCAACGCCAAGAACCCGGTCAGCGACGCCCTGGCCCTGATGGCGGTGGAGAAGATCGCCAGCGCCCTGCCCCAGGTGCTGAGCAACCCGCAGGACAAGCGACTGCGGCTGCAGCTGGCGGAAGGTTCCACCCTGGCGGGCATGGCCTTCTCCAACTCCATGGTGGGGCTGGTGCACGCCCTCGGCCACAGCCTGGGAGCCCGCTGCCACCTGCCCCACGGCCTGTGCATGAACCTCTTCCTGCCCACCGTGCTCGACTACAACCGGCCGGGCATCGACCCTGAGCTGGCCCGCCTGCTGCTGCCGCTGGTGGGGGCCGAGCGTTTTGCCGCCATCCCGGCCGCCGCGCGGGCCCAGGCCGCCATCGAGGCGCTGCAGGCGCTGCGCGATACCCTGTGGCAGGCGGTGAAGCTGCCGCGCACCCTGCGCGAGGCCGGCGTCACCGACAAGGCGCTACTGCCCGAGATCCGCGATCTCGCCATCAACGACGGCGCCCTGCTCTACAACCGCAAGGATGCCGACCGCACCCAGCTGCTCGGCCTGCTTGAGCTGGCCTGGGAGTAATCAGACAGAGGCCCCGCATCGCGGGGCCTCCTGTTACCAGCTGATGGTGGCGCCGGCGCCGTAGTTGTCGCGCGCTTCGGGCGTTTTTTCGCGCCAGATGGACTCCTTGTTGCGGCGCACGGCCTCTTCCCGCTCTTGCTTGCGCTCCCAGACGGGTTTTACCTCGTCCAGCGGCCGCTCGTGTTTCTGCCCCTGGTGATCAATCACCGAGCATTACTTGTCGCCGCACTGATAGGCGTAGGGTTCGACGGTACAACCCGCCGTGGCCAGACACAGGCCAAACAGAGAAAGACGAAGAGAGGAAGGCAAGATCATGGGACGCTCCTGTTTGCATCGGTCAACCAAGGGCGCCGAGTGTCAAACAGGAGGCAAATGGAATCAACCCTGCCAGCAGGGTTGATTGTTACAAGGGGTACACAGTGCAATGTATCAGCAAGTTGTTGATACATATCAAGTTAATCATCGCGCTGACGCAGCGCTCTTACACCTGCTCGTCGCTGAACACCCCGGTGGAGAGGTAGCGATCCCCCCGATCGCAGATGATGGCCACCACCACCCCCTGCTTGATCTCTGCCGCCACCCGCAAGGCGCCTGCCACGGCGCCCCCCGAGCTGACCCCGCAGCAGATCCCCTCCTCCCGCGCCAGCCGGCGCATCATGGCGAGCGCCTCCTGCTGGGTCACATCCAGCACCCGATCGACCCGGGCGGGCTCGAAAATGGCCGGCAGGTAGGCCGCAGGCCAGCGGCGGATCCCCGGGATCTGGCTCCCCTCGGCCGGTTGCAGACCGATCACCTGCACCGCCGGGTTCTGCTCCTTGAGGTAGCGGGAGACCCCCATGATGGTGCCCGTGGTGCCCATGGCCGAGACGAAGTGAGTGACCGCCCCCTCGCTCTGGCGCCAGATCTCGGGGCCGGTGGAGAGGTAATGGGCATCCGGGTTGGCCAGGTTGTTGAACTGATCGAGTACCAGCCCCTCGCCCCGCGCCTGCATCGCCAGGGCGAGGTCGCGCGCGGCCTCCATGCCGCCCTCCACCAGCACCAGCTCGGCGCCATAGGCCTGCATGGCATCGCGCCGCTCCTGGCTCATGGTATTTGGCATGATGAGCCGCATCCGGTAGCCCCGCGCCGCCGCCACCATGGCCAGCGCGATGCCGGTGTTGCCGGAGGTGGCCTCGATGAGACGGGCCCCTGGCGCTAAGTGACCGCTCGCCTCCGCGCACTTGATGAGGTTCAGCGCCGGCCTGTCCTTGACTGAGCCGGCCGGGTTGTTGCCCTCCAGCTTGACCAGCAGGGTGACACCGGGGTGGGGATTGATGCGACGCAGCGCCAGCAGGGGGGTATTGCCGATCAACTCTTCCAGCGTGGCAAAAGCCATAATGGGATCCATCCTTCGTGAACTGTTCTATACCTTGGCTAGCGGGTATGTACCCGGCCGGGCTCGCAGTGTAAGCGACCCCGAACAGTTGGCAAAGGGGCGCCAACATGGTCAGATAACCCCATCCCCCGTACCGAGGAGCAAGCATGAGCGAGATCATTCATCAGGCCAACCAGCAGCAATTCATCTGTGTGGTGGATGGCAAGGAGTCCAGGCTGCGTTACCGGCGGCTCGACGCCAAGACCATCGACGCCTACAGCACCTTCGTCCCGCCCGAGCTCAGGGTACAGGGGATCGCCGATCAGCTGGCGCGCACCTTCTACAGCTGGACCCAGGCAGAAGGACTCACCATAGTGCCGAGCTGCAGCTACATCGACGTCTGGTTGCGCCGCAATGCCGGCTGACACCCAGACGCGTCACAGCACGCCAACCTCGCACGCTCGCCAGAGCGCCCTGGAAGCCGACCTGCAGGCACAGACCGAAGCCCTGCTGCGGGCCGATGACCAGCGCATGGATTGCCTGCGGGCAGCCCGTGAACTGGCACTGCCCGACTGGGCGCTGGGGGCCGGTTTTATCCGCAACCTCATCTGGGATCACCTGCACCATAAATCGGTGCCGACCGCCCTCAACGACATCGACCTTATCTATCTGGACAGCGCTGATCCCACTGGATTGCAGGAGGCCGATCACGAAGCCTGGCTCGCCACCAGAATGCCGGGCCAGCAGTGGGAGGTGCGCAACCAGGCCCGCATGCATGTGCGCCAGCTGGTGCCCCCCTTCACCAGCTCGCTCTCGGCCCTCAGCCACTGGGTGGAGGTGCCCACCTGCATCGGAGTCCGGCTGCAGGCAGACGATTCATTCGAATGGCTGGCCCCTTACGGCTTTGCCCCCAACTGGTCCCTGCAGGTGGATCCCAACCCGCGCTGCCGCCAGGAGCGCCGGGTCTTTACCGAGCGGGTCAAGGCCAAGGGGTGGCAACAACTCTGGCCTGACCTGGTGGTGAACTGGCCATAACCTGATTGCAATGTTTCGATAACCTTGGGCACACTAAGGAAAAGATGTTTGTAACTCAATGGGTTAAATAATGCGCGACTTCTTCTCACTCGAACGCTGGCTACCGGGCCTCGCCGCCCTGCTGCAATACCAGCGGGCCTGGCTGATGCCGGATATGCGCGCTGGATTGTCGGTGGCCGCGGTGGCCCTGCCCGTGGCCATCGCCTATGCGGAGCTGGCCGGGGTGGGGCCGCTGGTCGGCCTCTACTCCTGCATCCTGCCCATGCTGGTGTATGCCCTGTTCGGTACCTCCCGCCAGCTCATCGTCGGCCCGGACGCCGCCACCTGCGCGGTGATCGCCGCCGTGGTAACCCCGCTCGCCGCCGGGGATGCCACCCGCCACTGGCAGCTGGTGATGACCATGACCGCCATGACCGGCTTCTGGTGCCTCATCGCCAGCCGCTTCAAGCTGGGGGTGCTGGCGGACTTTCTCTCCCGCCCGATCCTGATGGGGCTGCTCAACGGGGTGGCCATCACCATCATGGTGGGCCAGCTCTCCAAGATTTTCGGCTTCACCTTCAGCGAGCGCTACCTCATCGAGCGGATCGCCGGCGGTGCCAGCTACATCACCCAGACCCATCTGCCCACCCTGGCCATGAGCCTGACCGCCCTGCTCACCCTGCTGCTGGCCAAGCGCTTCAAGCCTGCCTGGCCCTCCTCCATGGTGGCCATGGTGGTGACGGCGGGACTGGTGTGGGCGCTCGATCTCGGCCAGTTCGGCATCGCCACCCTGGGCGCCATCGGCTCGGGCCTGCCCGCCTTCCAGATGCCGGAGTTTCCCCCCGGTCTGATGCGGGAACTGGTGCTGCCGGCGCTCAACCTGGCCATGGTGAGCTTCGTCTCCATGATGCTGACCGCCCGCAGCTTCGCCGCCAAGAACGGCTACGAAATAGATGCGGACAAGGAGTTTCGGGCCCTCGGCATGGCCAACCTGGCAGCAGCGGCCTCTCAGGGCTTTGCCATCAGCGGCGCGGATTCGCGCACCGCGGTCAACGACGCCAACGGCGGCAAGAGCCAGCTGGTCTCCATCATCGCCGCCGCCGTCATCGCCCTGGTCACCTTCTATCTGACGGCGCCGCTGCAATACATCCCCACCGCCGCCCTCGGCGTGGTGCTGGTGATGGCGTCTTTGTCCCTCACCGACTTTCGCGGCCTGTGGGCCCTGCGCCACTCCGATCGCTCCGCCTTCTGGCTGGCACTCATCACCTTCATCAGCGTGCTGGCGATGGGGGTCATTCCGGGCATCACCCTCGCGGTGCTGCTGGGGCTGTTTCAGTTCCTGCGCAACGTGATGCGCCCCACCGACCAGCTGCTCGGCATGGATGACGAGGGCGTGGTGCGCACCCTGGGGGACAACGAACAGGCCAAGGCCATTCCCGGCATCCTGGTCTATCGCTTCAACTCGCCGCTCACCTACTTCAACGCCCCCTACTTCAAGCGGCGGGTGCTGGCGCTGCTGGTGCAGGATCCCCACAGCCCCAAATGCCTGGTGGTGGATGCGGTGGCCTGCTTCACCCATCAGGACATCAGCGTGATGAGCATGCTGGGGGAACTGCACAAGGATCTGAAACGGCGCGGCATCCACATGGTGATGGCCGGCCGCCACGGCCAGATGAGCCTGTGGCTCAAGCAGGCCGGGATCCGGGTCGGCGACGAGGGGATCATCCTCTGCCCCGACATGTATCAGGCGCTGCGCATGACCCGCTGCTACCGCGAGCCGGTGTTCAAGGATGACGAGGTGGTGGAGAGCACTACCGAGGCCATCCTCTCGCGCTGGCCCCAGGATGACGCCCTGCCCGATTCGGCGCGCCTCACCCTGCCCAGCGAACAGGAGGCTGGCGCTACCCCGGCCTGATCCCGAGCGGGCCCTGCCCATGTCGGCAGGGCTCGCGCTCTCTTCCCCTGCTTAGTGACCGCCACGATTGCGCCTCGCCCCCGCTTGGTGTTAAATGCCCGTCCAGATGGCGCTGACGAGGGCCATCCCCAGTATTTGGACACCCCATGCAAACTCAATCCCACGCAGGTCCGGGCACCCTCTTCTCCCTGACCTGGCCACTGTTTATCGATCTCGCCCTGCACTTTCTGACCGGGGCCCTCAACACCTTCATGGTGGGTCACGTCTCCTATCAGGGGGTGGCGGCGCTCGCGGTCGGCAACCAGGTGTTCGATCTCGCCATCACCTTGTTCAGCTTCGTCAGCATCGGCACCAGCGTGGTGATCACACAGTATCTGGGGGCCGGCGACAAGGAGAAGGCGCGCGTCGTCATCCACACCGCCATCGGTTTCAACCTGCTGGTGGGACTGGTGGCCGCCGTTGGCGTCATCGCCGGGGCCAGTACCATGCTGGCGCTGATGAACCTGCCCGCCAACCTGATGAGCGATGCCACCCTCTACCTGCAGATCATCGGCCTGTGCCTGCTGCCGGAAGCGGCGGCGCTCTGCCTGGCCGCCACCCTGCGCGCCCACGGCCACACCCGGCAGGCGATGTACGTGACCCTCATCGTCAACCTCATCACCTTCGTCGGCAACTTGCTGCTGCTCTACGGCTGGTTCGGCCTGCCCCAGCTCGGGGTAGCCGGGGTCGCCATCAGCACGGTGGCGGGCCGCATCGTCGGGGTGGTGCTGCTGGTGTGGCTGGTGGCGCGCAAGACCGGCATCCGGCTGCGCCTGCCGGAGATCGTCAAACCCAGCCGGCTGATGCTGGGCAAGGTGCTGCACATCGGCCTGCCGGCCGCCGGCGAGAACCTCTCCTGGATGCTGCAGTTCATGGTGGTGACCGCCTTCGTCGGCCTGCTCGGCGACAAGGCGCTGGCAACCCAGTCCTACTTCTTCCAGATCTGCCTGTTCATCCTGCTGTTCGGCCTCTCCATCGGCCTTGGCAACGAGATCATCATCGGCCACCTGGCGGGGGCCCGCCGCTTCGAGCAGGCCTACCGCCAGTTGCTCAAAAGCCTGAAGCTGGGGCTCGTCGTCACCGCCTTCATCGCCTTGCTGGCGGCCCTCAACGGCCGCACCATCATCAGCCTGTTCACCGATGACGCCGACATCATCACCCAGGTGGCGCAGCTGTTCTTGATAAGCCTCATCCTGGAACCCGGCCGTACCTTCAATCTGGTGGTGATCAACGCCCTGCGCGCCACCGGGGACGCCCGTTTCCCGCTCTACATGGCGCTCGTCTCCATGTGGGGGATTGCCGTTCCACTGGCCTATTTCCTTGGTATCATGCAGGGTTATGGACTGGTCGGTATCTGGTTGGCGCTCGCCTGCGACGAGTGGGTGCGCGGTCTGGCCATGTTCTGGCGCTGGCGCAGTCGTCGCTGGCAAAACAAAATTCTTGTTGAAACATAAGCGGAATCACAATGAAGAAGATAGGACTCTTGTTGGCGGCCATCCTGCTCAGCCCGCTCGCCATGGCGCAAACCGCCCCCGCCGCCCCCAAGGCACAGGCGGCCCAGACCTGGTACGTGGCCCCCATCGCCATCGATGAAACCAGCGAAGCGCAAAAAGCGCTGACCAAGGACTTCATGGCCCAGATGATCAAGACCATCAAGATCAACGAGTACCAGACCGGCAAGGCGGTGGGCAAGAGCAAATCGCCCAAGTGGCTGATCCGCACCAAGCTGATGCCCGCAAGCCAAGAGCCGCTGGTCGGCAAGAAGCACCCGCAGGGCCTCACCTACGGCAAGGGCATCCCCACCCAGGAGATCGTCGGCGAGCTCATCATGAACGGCACCCTGGTGGCCCATGTGGGTCAGGGCTGGCGTGAGCCCATCGTCCCGGGTACTACGGTGGCCGAGAAGCTCACCATCGCCAACTACCAGTACGCCATCGGCAACGAAGCCAAGGCCGCGGATCTGGAAGAGCTGGCGGCGCAGATCGGCTTCGAGGTGGGCAAGGTGATCGCCCGCGACGGCAAGCCGCTGCCCGAGAAGAAAAAGAAAAAAGAGTAAACGCCGCACCTGTTACCAAGAAGGGGCCCTGCGCCCCTTTTTGCTGCCCGCTCGGCGGCCACAAGCTGTCATCCGGCCGTCACAATTGTGATCCATCCGGCACTTTTCAGACTCTCTGCTTACCGATAAAAGCCTTATCAGCTTGTGATTCAAACAGTTAAAAATCGCCCGTCGAATACAGCAACTCATTGGTCCCGAATTGGAGCCGGATCACATTTATCTCGCGGGGGACGCGGTAGTTTGGTCTTGCAGGCACAATCAAACGAAACCAAGGAGGCCGCATTACATGTTCCCAGAGTACAGAGAGCTCATCTCGCAACTGAAGAGCAGTGATGTCCATTTCCAAAAGAAGTTTGACTTGCACAACGACCTGGATGTGGAGATTAGAAAGTTGGAAAAGCATCACGCCAGCGACTACAGCTCCGAGGTGAAGGATCTGAAAAAACAGAAACTTAAACTGAAAGAGGAGATCTACGACATCCTCAAACAACATCCACAATAGACGCCTCGACGAATACCTGGATAAGCAACTTATCCTGCCAGCCCGGCCCGACGCCGGGCTTTTTGTTGGCCGCTCATCAGGAGGCGACTACTGCTTGCGCCCCCTGGCGTCGAAACTCGCTGGGGGTCTGGCCGGTGTGACGGCGAAAGGCACTGTTGAAAGTGGACTTGCTGTTGAAACCGGCCCGGTAGCAGACATTGGCCACCGTCTCGTCACTCGTCTGCAGCAGCCGCTTGGCCTCCTCCACCCGATGGCGGTTGAGCCAGTCGTAGAAGTTGCCCCCTGAACAGGCGTTGATGGCACTGGACGCCTGATGAAGGCTCAGACCGCACTCCTCGGCCAGCTTGCCAAGGGAGAGCGCGGGATCCCGGTAGGCACCACGCCCGAGCTGGCGTTCCAGCTCCTCGAACAGGGGGCGCAGACCGTCATCTCGCACCGGCTCAGAAGCGGCGTCAGTAGCTCGCTCGCGCACGCCCCCCTCCGGCGCGCCGCCCTGCTGGGGCAAGCGGGCATGGGCCAGCACCTGCAGCAGCAGATAGGCGGTGACGGGAGCCTGCAGATAGACGGTAGAGAGCGGCCAGCCGAGCCAGCTCAAGGCGATGCGGCCGAGCAACAGCAGGGCCACCAGCAGTTGCAGCCCCTGCAACTGAGCCACCCAGGCCCGCAGCGCCGGTTTGCGGCTGACCACCCCAAGGCGCTGCTGCTGCCACCAGTAAGCCAGCCCCAGCAGGGCGATGCAGGCCAGATAGCGGTTGCCATAGAGGATCACCCCGGGCCACAGCGCATCCCCCTGCTTGCCAAGCAGGATCCAGCTCACCTTGTCGGCCCCCGGCAACAACCAGTAGGGCAGCGCCAGAGCGGCAACCAGCAGCATGGGCAAGCCGTGCACCAGCCGGTCACGCCAGCCACCGAGTACCGCCTCCCCCTGCAGAGCCCTGATATAGCCGTACAGACAAAACGGCAGCATCACCACCAGGGGATCCGCCAGCTTGAGCAGGTGGGGCCAATGGTGGAACCACTGTTGCTGGTGATAGAGATATTCCAGCGCCTGCAAGCCGCTCAGGCTGAGCAGGGCCAGCAGATAACCGGCAGCGGCATCCCGCCGCATGCGGCGCAGCCAGCCGAGCGTGGCCAGCAGCAACATGCCGGTCAAGCTCAGGCTGAGCACGGCGGCCACTTCTTCCCACTGCATATGCGTCCTCCTGCAGGTGCGGCTCCATCGAGCCGTACCTGCTTATCCTTGTTTTTATTGTGTTTTCCAACTCTCGACCGGTTCCATCCAGCGGGGCGACAGCAAACCGGGGCTGTTCTTAAATACCGTCACCTGCGGCTGAAAAGCAACAGAACCATAACAAGTCAGGACCACAGAAGGAACCAAGATGAGAACGCCCTTCCCCCTTACCCTGCTCGGCTGCCTCGTACTGGCCGGCTGCCAGGAGAACAGCAGCGAGCCGGATCCCGCTCGCCACTACGACGTCACCCTCACCTATACGGAGCAGGGTGTTCCCCACATCAAGGCGAACGACTACGCCAGCCTGGGCTTTGGCGCCGGCTATGCCCATGCCGAAGAGAACCTCTGTACCCTGAGCGAGCAGATCATGAAGTTGCGGGGAGAAAAATCCCGCTGGCTGGGAGCGGGGGAGCAGCAGCGCAACCTCCTCTCCGACGTGGGCTATCGCTCGCTCGACCTGCCAGCCCAGGCTGCCGCCCTGTATGGCAGGCTGGCGCCGGATGCTCGTCATCTCATCGAAGGCTACGTGGCAGGATTCAACCACTCACTCAGCGGTCGAGCCGGCCCGGCAGACTATCCCTCTCCCTGTCGCGGGGCCGAGTGGGTCGAACCCATCACCCCGACCCAGCTGCTGGCCTATCACCTGGATCTCGCCCAGCTGGCCAGCGGCCGCAGCTTTATCGGCGCCATGGCCAATGCCCAGCCACCTGGCAGCGGCGCACAGGCGCGCACCGCCCTGCCTGTGCCCGAGCAGGATCCCGCCGCATTGCTGACCTCGGAGGGGATCGGCAGCAACGGCTGGGCGCTGGGAGCGGATCGCAGCAGCAACGCCAACAGTCTGCTGCTCGGCAACCCCCACTTCCCCTGGGATGGCGAACTCAGATTCTATGAACAGCACCTGCAGATCCCGGGGGAGCTCAACGTGACCGGTGCCACCATGATGGGCTTTCCCGCCATCCTGATCGGCTTCAACGAGCAGCTGGGCTGGACCCACACCGTCTCCCAGTCCAAACGCTTCACCCTCTATCAGCTCACCCTGGACCCCGCCAATCCGCTGCGTTACCGCTACGGCGACCAGTGGCGGGAGATGAGCCAGAAAGCGATCACCGTACAGGTACGCCAGGCCGATGGCAGCCTGCAACCTTATGTACAGACCGTCTATGCCAGCCACTTCGGCCCCATGGTCAACCTCGCCTCCCTCTCGCCCAGCCTGGGCTGGACCAGCAGCAGCGCCATCAGCTTCCGCGATGCCAACGCCGGCAACTACAAGATGCTGGAACAGTGGCTGGCCATGGCCAGGGCCCAGAGCACCCCGGCCTTCTTCGATGCGCTGGCCGAGCATCAGGGGGTGCCCTGGGTCAATACACTGCTGATCGACAAGACGGGCCAGGCCAGTTATGTGGATGCCACCCAGGTGCCCCGCCTCGGCACCAAGGCAGAAGCCTGGTGGCGAGCAACTTCCCAGACGCCACAACTGGCCCCCATCTGGCTGGATGGCGAGGGCAGCGTGCTGTTGCCGGGCAACGACCCCGATTTCGAGTGGGTCGACAGCGGCCAGACCCGCGTTGCCGGCCTTGTCCCCCTGAGCCAGGCCCCCCGCCAGACTCGCAGCGACTACGTCTACAACGCCAACAGCAGCCACTGGCTGACCAACCTGGCGGCCCCGCTGGAGGGTTACTCCATCCTCTACGGGCCGGAGCAGACGGTGCGCAGCCCTCGTACCCGCTACAACGCCCAGCTCATCAGCACCCCCGACACCATGGGACTGACCGGGGCCGATCGGCGTTTCACCCTGCAGTCGCTGCAACGGGTACTGACCCACAACGGCTCCCTGTTTGCCCGTGAGCTCAGAGATCCCCTGCTGGCTCGCTGCCAGGCACATCCGCTGATCCAGCTGACCAGCGGCCCGCTGGACTTGACGCCGAGCTGCAATGCACTCGCCAACTGGGATGGCGAATATCAGCTGGAGAGCCGCGGCGCCCACCTGATGCGCGAATGGTTGACGGCGTTTCGCACCAGCGGCCACAGAGACATCAAGGATGCCCTGTTCGCCACTCCCTTCGATCCGGCCCATGGCGCCACCACGCCGAGCGGGCTGGCCCCCTGGAACGGCGCGCCGGATGAAGACCCAGCCCTGCTGGCGCTGGCCCAGGCCCAGCAGCGGTTGCAGGCGGCCGGTATCGCGCCGGATGCCGAGCTCGGTGCACTGCAGTTCGTGCAAAAAGCGGCCGGGCTGAGCCCCATAGCGCTGCCGGGAGGCAACTCGTTCGAGGGCATGTTCAACATGGTGCAGACCAATCTGCCTTCGCGCAGCAGCTCGGATCTCGCCAACATAGTGACCGGCAAGGCCGTGGCAGGCACCACGCTGCGCAGCCTGGATGACGACGGTGACGGCCAGCCCGAGCTGCGTTATCGCGCCAACTACGGTTCCAGCTTCGTGCTGGCCCTGCAGTTTGATGACGCCGGCCCCAAGGCGGAGCGCTTCCTGAGCTACGGCCAGTCCCATGACCCCGAGAGCCCACACTTCACCGATCAGACCGAGCAGTTCGCCCGTCAGCAGTGGCAGCCCATGCGCTTCACCGAGCAGGAGATAGCGGCCCATCAGGAGCGCACCCTGCACCTCAAGGTACTGCGTACCACCAACCCCTGAGCGAGCCCTGTCAATCCAGTCATAAAAAAGCGGGCCAGTGGCCCGCTTCGTTTTATGCAGAGTTAACCCAATCATCACACCGGCGGATGGAAATGGCTGGCCTCGCGGGTGGCCATCTCCTCGTAGGTGGCCCACTTCTGCCACGCCACTTTTTGCGCTACCTGCATCAACCGCTCGGCCTCCTGTGGATGGCTCTGGGCCAGCACCCGATAACGGGTCTCCTCCTGCCGATATGTAGCAAGGGGGATGGAGGGGCGCAGGCTGTCGAGGCTGAAGGGGTTCTGCCCCGCACTGCGCAGTACCGGGTTGTAGCGCATCAGCGGCCAGTGACCGGAGGTCACGGCGCGTTTTTGCTGGGTCAGGCCAAACTCCATGTCGATGCCGTGGGCGATGCAATGGCTGTAGGCGATGATAAGCGACGGGCCCGGATAGGCCTCGGCCTCCCGCAACGCTTGCAGCGCCTGCTGCGGGTTGGCACCAAAGGCGATGCGGGCAACATAGACGTTGCCGTAGGAGATGGCCTGCAAGGCTACATCCTTCTTGGCCAGCGTCTTGCCCCCCGCCGCGAACTTGGCGACGGCGCCGAGCGGGGTCGATTTCGACATCTGGCCGCCGGTGTTGGAGTAGACCTCGGTATCCATCACCAGCACGTTCACATCGCGCCCAGAGGCGAGCACATGGTCGAGCCCCGATGAGCCGATGTCATAAGCCCAGCCATCGCCGCCGATGATCCAGACCGAGCGGCGCACCAGCTGATCGATGAGTGACAGCAGCTCGCGGGCCTTGCCGGATTTCACCTCTTCCAATCGCCCCCGCACTTGCGCGACCCGGGTGCGCTGGGCGCGGATCTCCGACTCCAGCCGCTGCGGGGCGCTGACAAGCGACTCCACCAGCTCGACCCCGATCTCCCCCTTCATCGCCTGCAAGGCCGCCACCGCCTGACCGTGGTGCTGATCGGCGGTGAGGCGAAAACCAAAGCCAAACTCGGCGTTGTCCTCGAACAGCGAGTTCGACCAGGCCGGCCCCTTCCCTTCGCCATTCTTGGCCCAGGGAGTGGTCGGCAGGTTGCCGCCATAGATGGAGGAGCAACCGGTGGCGTTGGCCACCAGCATGCGGTCACCAAACAGCTGGGTCAGCAACTTGAGATAGGGGGTCTCGCCACAGCCGGCGCAGGCGCCGGAGAACTCGAACAGAGGTTCGAGGAACTGGGTGCCGCGCACGGTGGAGAAATCCACCCGCTCGCGGGCAGGCCAGGGCAGGCTCTCGAACCAGCGCAGCGCCTGCTTCTGGCCGGCCAGATGCGGCGCCTTGTCAATCATGGCGATGGCCCGCTCGCCTTCATGGCTTTCATCCGCTCCGGCCCGCACCGGACAAGCTTGCACACACTGACCGCAGCCGGTGCAATCCTCCGGATAGAGCTGCAGGGTGTAGCGACTGTCGGGGAAGCCCTTGGCGGTGACGGGCACCGACTGCGCCGCCTCGGGGGCGCTCGCCAGCCAGTCCTGATGGTAGAACTTGGCTCGTAGCGCCGCGTGGGGGCAGACAAAGACGCAGTTGCCACACTGGATGCAGATATCCGAATTCCAAATCGGGATCTCGCGGGCGATATCGCGCTTCTCGAAGCGGCTGGTGGCGGTGGGGTAAGTGCCGTCCACCGGCAGCATGGAGACCGGGATGCGATCGCCGCGCCCCGCCAGCATCTCGCCGGTGACGCGCTGGACAAACTCGCTGCCCCCCGGTGCCAGCGGCAGCGGATAGTCGCTGATCTGCTCCTCACCGGCCGGGATGGCCACCTGATGGAGATGAGCCAGAGTGTCATCCACCGCCGCGAAGTTGCGCGTCACCACCTCGGGCCCCTTGCGGGCATAGCTCTTCTCGATGCTCTCCTTGATAAGGGCGATCGCCTCGTCCCGCGGCAAGATGCCGGCCAGCGCGAAGAAGCAGGTCTGCATGATGGTGTTGATGCGATTGCCCATGCCGTTGCGCTCGGCCACCCGATCGCCGTCGATGCAATAGAGCTGGATATTGAGGGCACGAATGCGGGCGCGCAGCCGCTCGGGCAGCTCGGCCCAGACCCGCTCGGGCTCATGGGGAGCATTGAGCAGCAGGGTCGCCCCCTCGGCGGCAAACTCCAGCAGATCCACAGATTCGACAAAACCCCACTGGTGGCAACCGATAAAGCTCGCCTGCTCGATAAGCCAGGGCGCATCTATGGGCTCGGGGCCAAAGCGCAGGTGGGAGACGGTGCGCGAGCCCGACTTCTTGGAGTCGTAGACGAAGTAACCCTGGGCGTGGAACCCCTCCAGCTCGCCGATGATCTTGATGCTGTTCTTGTTGGCACCGACTGTGCCGTCGGCGCCGAGGCCGAAGAAGAGCGCCCGCACCCGGCTGGCAGGCTCCAGATCGCCGATGGGGTGCCAGGCCAGACTCAGGCCCGACACATCGTCCACTATGCCTACGGTAAAGCGCGGACGCGGCGCATCACAGGCCAGCTCCTCGAACACCGCCGCGCACATGGCGGGGGTGAACTCCTTGGAAGAGAGGCCATAGCGGCCGCCGCTGAGCCACGGCAACCGCTTGATAAGGCCGCGCTGCAAGCCGTCGATGAGGGCGCTCTGCACATCCAGCAGCAGCGGCTCGCCACCCGCCCCCGGCTCCTTGGTGCGATCCAGCACCGCCATGCGGCGCACGCTCTCGGGCAGGGCATCGAGCAGTGCCTGCACCGGGAAGGGACGATAGAGACGAATGACCAGCACCCCGGTCTTGCGATCCTGCCGGTTGAGCCAATCCACCGTCGTGCGGGCGGTGGCGGCCCCCGAGCCCATCAGCACGATGACATCGGTGGCATCGGGGGCACCGTGATACTCCACCAGCCGGTAGTGGCGGCCGGTCAGCTCGCCGAGGCTCTCCATGCACTGCTGCACCCGCGCCGGCACCGCCTCGTAGAAGGGATTGACGCTCTCGCGGGACTGGAAATAGGTGTCGGGGTTCTGGGCGGTGCCGCGCATCACCGGATGATCCGGGTTGAGGGCCCGCGAACGGTGGGCGCGCACCCAGTCGTTGTCGATAAGGGCCCGAATTTCATCTTTGTGCAGCGCAGTGATCTTGTTCACCTCGTGGGAGGTGCGAAAGCCGTCGAAGAAGTGGATGAAGGGCACCCGGCACTGCAGGGTGACGCTGTGGGCGACCAGGGCCAGGTCCTGCGCCTCCTGCACCGAGCCGGAGGCGAGCATGGCAAAGCCAGTGCTGCGCGCCGCCATCACGTCCTGATGGTCGCCAAAAATCGACAGCCCCTGCGCCGCCAAGGATCGGGCCGCCACATGGAACACCGCCGAGGTGAGCTCGCCGGCGATCTTGTACATGTTGGGCAGCATCAGCATCAGCCCCTGGCTGGCGGTGAAGGTGGTGGCGAGCGCCCCTGCCTGCAGGGCACCGTGCACCGTGCCGGCCGCCCCCCCTTCACTCTGCATCTCCACCACCGTGGGGATGTTGCCCCACAGGTTGGTCTGCCCCTCCGCGGCCCAGGCGTCAGCCAGTTCGGCCATGGTCGAGCTCGGGGTGATGGGGTAGATGGCACACACTTCGCTCAGCTGATACGCCACCCGGGCCGCGGCTTCGTTGCCGTCGACCATGATCAGTTCATGTTTCATTGTGACTCCTCCGGTTGGCGCAACTCGATGGCATGGCAGGGACACTGGTCATGGCAGGCACCGCAACCGGTGCAGAGTTCGGCATCCACCTGATACCCCAGACCCGGCCCCAGCTTGGCAATGGCCTGCTCGGGGCAGCTGCCATAGCAGCCGTCGCACTCGAAGCAGTTGCCGCAGGAGTAGCAGCGCGCCGCCTCGTAGCGGGCCGCCGTCTCGTCCAGTCCACCGATGATCTCGCCAAAGTCGTCCCGCGCCGAGGGCGGTTTGACCGGCTGGCTGCTGGCAGGGGCATGGGTCTGGAACCAGAGCTGCAACTGCTCGGGCCCCACCAGCGGGTAGGAGAGCGGCTTGTGGTAGAGGCGACCGCGCAGCCAGGCATCCATATGGCGCGCAGCCTTCTTGCCGTGGCCGGTGGCGATGGTGACGGTGCGCTCGGAGGGCACCATGTCGCCGCCGGCAAACAGACCCGGCACGTCCGTCATCAGGTTCTCGCCAACCTGCACCACTCCCTCCTTGTTGACCCGCACGCCGGGGATGCTCTCCAGCACGCTCAAGTCCACCTCCTGACCCAGCGCCAGAATGAGGGAGTCCGCTTCGAGAGTTTCAAACTGGCCGGTGGGCACCGGCTTGCCCTCGGCATCCAGCGCCATCACCTCCACTTCAATATTGGTGCTGTCGAGCTGGCGGATGGTGCGCAGCCAGTTGATCTTGATCCCCTCCTCCTCGGCCTCGTCGGCTTCGAAGGCGTGGGCCGGCATATGGTCCCGGTCGCGGCGATAGATGATCATCGCCTCTTCGACCCCGAGGCGGCGGGCGGTACGGGCCGCGTCCATGGCGGTGTTGCCGCCACCGTAGATGGCCACCCGTCGTCCCAGTTTGGGTGGCGGCAAGCCTTTCTCCTCCGCCAGGCTGGCCTGCTCGAGGAAGCTCACCGCATCGAGGATCTTGCCCGCCTCGCGGGCCGGAATGTCGACCCGCTTGGCCAGATGGGCGCCGATGGCCATGAAGACGGCGTCAAAGCCCCCCTCGTCGCGCGCCTTGAGTACGTCTTCCACCTTGTGGTTGAGGGTCAGGGTCACCCCGGCCGCGACGATGCGGGCCACCTCCCGATCCAGCATCTCGCGGGGCAGGCGGTAGGCGGGAATACCGAAGCGCAGCATGCCGCCGGCGAGCGGGCCCGCCTCGCGGATCTCTACCTGATGGCCGAGCCGGTTGAGGTGCCAGGCACAAGAGAGGCCGGAGGGGCCGGCACCGATCACCAGCACCTTCTTGCCGCTGGCGGGCGCGGGCGGTGCAGGCTGCCAGCCACGGGCCAGCGCCTCGTCGCCGAGGAAGCGCTCGATGGCGTGAATGGAGACGGCATCATCCACCTGAGCGCGGTTGCAGGCCGTTTCGCAGGGGTGATAACAGACCCGCCCGTGGACCGCAGGCAGGGGATTTTCTTCGATGAGGCGCTGCCAGGCCGCCTCAAAGCGGCCCGCTTCGGCCAGGGCAAGCCAGGCCTGGATGTTCTCGCCAGCCGGGCAGGCATGGTTGCAAGGTGGCAGGGCCGGCCGCCAAACGGGTAGCCGAGTACGGACCGGGCCTGTTCCCGTTTTCTGGGAGAGATCCGGCTGTGGGGTCATATCCAGTTGTTTGCTCATACATTGCTTTCTTCTTTTTGTGTGACAGGCCCCATCCGATGGCGCTTGATACCGTTTTGCCTTGGCAGACGGTGGCCGGAGGGGGAAGAAGCGAAAGCGTTAGAAACTGGAAGCTGACTCGATAATGGACTGATTTGTGTACCGAATGACGGATCAGGATCAAAAAATGTTGCACTTTATGAGGTATGGAGTGCACAACGTGACCCGTGTAACATCTTGCCCGTCTGCAGGAGTCACCGGTCGGGCTCGCGCCCTGCAAGCAACGCCACGCCGTTATCTGGCCCCGTGAGCCTGGCGCATCAGGCCCCCCCTCCTGCAACGATTGCTGCACGGAACAGCTCCCGTTATCTTGTCTCCTGCACTGGAACCACCACAGCACAAGGACCCGGCCATGCCCAAGCTCGCCAGCATTCATCTCTACCCCATCAAGTCCACGGCAGGCATGCCACTGACCCGCGCCCTGGTCACCGAAGAGGGGCTGCAGGGGGATCGCCGCTACATGGTGGTCAAGCCGGACGGCAGCTTCATCACCGCCCGCACCCATCCCCAGTTGCAGCAGGTGGTGGCCACCCCCATCGAGGGCGGTCTGCAGCTGCGCTATCCGGGCCTTGACCCTCTCATCCTGCAAGAGCGGGAGTTTTCCCGCACCCCTCGGGCCACCGGAGTCTGGAGCGACAGCTTCAGCGCCCTGCAGACCCAGCCCCAGGCCGATCAGTGGCTGAGCCAGGTGGCGGGGGAGCCGGTTCAGTTGCTCTGGCTCGGTGAAGAGTCCGCCCGCTTTCGGGAGAAGACCGGCACCCGGGTCAGCTTTGCCGATGGCTATCCGCTGCTGCTGATAAGCCAGGCTTCTTTGGAGGATCTCAACCTGAGATCCGACGCGCTGCACCAGATGAGCCAGTTTCGTACCAACCTGGTGGCGAGCGGCACCCTCCCCTTCGAGGAGGACGGCTGGAAACGGATCCGCATCGGCGAGGTGGAGTTTCGGGTCGCCAAGCCCTGCAGCCGCTGCATCATGACCACGGTGGAGCCGGGCACGGATCGCTTCAATGCCCTCAAGGAGCCGCTGGCTACCCTCACCCGCTATCGGCGCGGCGAGGATGGCGAGGTCTACTTCGGCCAGAACCTGGTGGCCCTCAACGAGGGGTGGATTGAGGCGGGCAGCGAGATCGAGGTGCTGGAGCGCGCCCGCGCCCCCGTCTACCCCAACGCGGCCCCGAAAAAACGGGAGCTGGTGTGCGTGGCCCGCGAGCCGCTGGCGCGGGATCTGGAGACCTTCTGGTTCGAGGCGGCCGATGGCGAGCCCCTGCCCGACTATCTGCCGGGCCAGCATCTGCCCATCAGCCTGGACATTGGCCTCGGTCTGCGGCGCGAGCGTCTGCAGCGCCGCTATACCCTGAGCTCCACCCCGGAGCGGCCCGAGCGTTATAGTATCAGCGTCAAGAAGGTGGGGGGCGGTCGCATCTCCCACTGGCTGCACCAGCAGTTGCAACCCGGTGACCGGTTGCTGGCCGCAGCGCCGGCCGGTGAGTTTCACCTAGGCTCCGGGCGCTCCCTGCTGCTGCTCTCGGCAGGCTCGGGGGTGACCCCCATGCTCTCCATTGCCCGCACTCTGGCCTTGCGCGGGGAGCTTGGCGATGTGCACTTTATGCACCTGTGCCGCAGCGAGGCGGATATTCCCGCCGCCGCCGAACTGCACGCCCTGGCGCAGCAGGGCATGACCCTCACCCTGATCCTCAGCCAGCCCGATACGCACTGGCAGGGGCTCAAGGGGCGACTCGGCGATGAGCATCTCGCATTGGTCAAAGGGTTGGCCGGACGGGAGGTGTTTATCTGCGGCCCCCACGGCTTTATGGCCGATGCGGCCGCCAGACTGACCGCCCTTGGCGTGCCCGCCGAGCGGATCCGCCAGGAGAGCTTTGGCGGCGCCATCCTCTCGGTGGCACGCCCCCACCAGGCGGTGCAACTGCGCATCGGCAAGCAGAGTTTTGCCGGCAACAATCAGGGTACCGTGCTGGATCAAGCCCACAAGCAAGGGGTGGATCTGCCCTGGAGCTGCCGCGCCGGCATCTGCGGCAGCTGCAAGCAGACCCTGCTCGCGGGTGAGGTGGATCACCCCGATGCCCCGGCCATCACCGCCGCCGAACGGGCCGAGGGCAAGATCCTCACCTGCTGCGCCGTGCCGCTCACCGACCTTGTCATCAAATAAGGTGATCGAGCAGCGATAACCCCACCGGCCGGGTGCCCGCTCCCGGCCGTTTTCTATCTGTTTCGGTACGTTTTCCCTCGCCTCTACCTTTTCTCCAAACCCCCGCAACCTTGCCGGGCCCCGCTCCTATACTCACAGCAACAACAACAAAACCCCTCCGACGTAGCGGCCTTTGCCGTCTGACCAAGGGGGTTATCCGGTGAGAATAAGGACGCTCAAACCATGGAACAGAACAGACCCGCCTTTCAGCTCAACCTGCTGCTCTCCGTCGTCACCCTGATCCTGCTGTCGCTGGTATTTTTTGCCTACAGCTGGTCAGGAACGCAACTCGAGCAGAGCTATCAGCAACGCTATCAATCCTATCTGCTGGCCGATGAACTGCGGCAATCCTCCGACGACTTGACCCGCCTCGGCCGTACCTACGTGATCACCAAGGATCCGGCCTACGAACAGCAGTACATGCGGATCCTGGCCATTCGCAACGGGGAGCAGAACCGGCCGCAGGGCTACAACCGCATCTACTGGGACTTCGTCGCCGCCAACGGCCAGAACCCGCGGCCCGACAGCCAGGTGCGCCGTGGCCTCATCGACCTGATGAAGGACACCGGCTTTACCGAGGAGGAGCTGGCCAAGCTCAACGAGGCCAAGAACAACTCGGATGCCCTGGTCAACACCGAGGTGGCCGCCTTCAAGCTGGTGCAGCAGACGGACGGCGATCTGGCCGCCAACCAGCAAAAGGCCATCGCCATGATGCATGACAAGGCCTATCACCAGAACAAGGGGCGCATCATGTCCCCCATCGACGACTTCTACGTCCTGATGGAACACCGCACCCAGCAGGCGGTGGACGATGCCACCAGCCAGTCCGCCATGCTGCGCTACCTGTTCATCGCGCTGGGCCTGGTGTTGATGTTCTTCCTCTGGCGCACCTACAAGGCGCTGCTCGACCTGGTCGGCACCTCGGTCGACCAGCTCAGAAGCGATCTCAACCACCTGGCCGAGGGGGACTTCTCCCAGCCCATCAAGGTGCCGGCCGGTGCCAAGGAGAGCCTGATCGGCCTGCTCGCCACCATGCAGGGCACCCTCAAGGGGATCATCGCCCAGGTCTCCCACTCCAGCGAAGAGCTCTCCGGCTCGGCCGACAGCATCGCCCAGATAGCGGAACAGACCGCCCAGTTCGCCACCTCCCAGCAGACCAGCACCCAGACCATGGCGGCCGCCATCGAGGAGCTGGTGGTAAGCATCAGCCACCTCTCTGACAACGCCACCCACGCCGACGAGCTGAGCAAGGTCTCCGCCAACACCCTGGCGGAAGGCTCCGGGGTCATCAAGCAGACCCTCGACAGCATCCAGAGCATCTCGGATACCGTCTCCAATGCCGCCAGCAGCATCGCGGATCTCAACAGCCACACCCAGCAGATCTCGGAGATCATCGAGGTGATCCGCGGCATCGCCGATCAGACCAACCTGCTGGCGCTCAACGCCGCCATCGAGGCGGCCCGGGCCGGCGAGCAGGGGCGCGGCTTCGCGGTGGTGGCCGACGAGGTGCGCAACCTAGCCAGCCGCTCGGCCGCCTCCACCCAGCAGATCACCGGCATGATCGGCAAGATCCAGAGCGGGGCGGATGCCTCCATCCGCAGCATGGAGAACACGGTCAACAACGTCTCCCGCGGGGTAAGCCTGGCCAGCCAGACCGGCGAGGCCATCGCCAGCATCCAGAACCACGCCGCCAACCTGACCGGCCTGATGGGGGAGATCAGCCACACCCTGCGCGAGCAGTCCACCGCCGCCAACGAGGTGGTCTCCACCGTCGGCAACATCACCTCTCTCTCCGAGCAGTCGGGGGACGCAGCCCGCCATGTCTCGCAGGAGGCCGCCAAGCTCAAGCAGCTGTCGCGGCTGCTGCGCCAGGAGATGGCCCACTTCAAGCTGTAGCTAAGCGCACAAAGCAAAACGGCTGCCCGAGGGCAGCCGTTTTCTTTGGTACGGTACGCTTAACCGCGCAGGGCGGCGATGCGCTGCTCGATGGGCGGGTGGCTCATGAACAGCTCGCTCATGGAGCGCTTGCCGTTGATGCCGAACGCCATCATGGAGCCTTCCAGTTGCGGCTCGGCACCGCGGGAGAGGCGCTGAAGGGCTGCGATCATCTTGTCGCGGCCGGCCAGCTTGGCGGCACCGGCGTCGGCGCGGAATTCACGCTGACGGCTGAACCACATGACGATGATGGAGGCCAGCACGCCGAACAGCATCTCCAGCACGAACACGGTGATCATGTAGGCAAAACCACCGGTGCTGCTGCTCTCTTCGTCGTTGTTGGAGCTGAAGAAGTTGCTGATGACGCCGGCCACGATGCGGGCGAAGAACATCACGAAGGTGTTCACCACCCCCTGGATCAGGGTCAGGGTCACCATGTCGCCGTTGGCCACGTGGCTCACCTCGTGGGCCAGCACGGCTTCCGCCTCGTCACGGCTCATGCTGTAAAGCAGACCGGACGACACGGCCACCAGCGAGTCGTCACGGCGGGCGCCGGTGGCGAAGGCGTTCATCTCGGGGGAGTCGTAGATCCCCACTTCCGGCATCTTGATGCCCGCTTCACGGGCCTGACGGGCCACGGTACTGACCAGCCAGTGCTCGGTCTCGTTACGGGGTTGCTCGATGACCTGGACGCCATAGCTGCGCTTGGCCATCCACTTGGACATCAGCAAGGAGATAAAGGAACCCCCAAAACCGAACACGGCGCAGAACACCAACAGACCGGAAATGCTGGACTTGTTGATCCCCAGAACCGAGAACAGGATATTGAGTACCCCCCCCAGCACCAGCATGACGGCCAGGTTGGTCACCAGGAATAGCATAATTCGCTTCATATTGACTCCTTGTGAGATATGGACGCGTGGCCCGTCACCAGTTCGCTGCCGGTCGGGCCACACCTGTCAGGCATAATAGACAGTTTCTATGAATGTTCGCTGAATGTCGGATTCAGAGCAGGGGCGAAATGTCGAGTCGCCCGCGCAGATCAGCCTCGAGCGGATTGTTTACAAAGGGTATTTCACCCAAAAACGGGGCCGGCAGCAAGCCCCGCAGGGTGTCCAGATTCTCCTGATAGTGGCTCATGGAGCCGTGCAGCCGGTTGATGACCCAGCCCGCCACCGGCAGGTTGTTGTTGCGAATGGCGGCGAAGGTGAGCAGGGCATGGTTGAGACAGCCCAGTTTGGCCCCCACCACCATGATGACCGGCATGTTCTCCTGCTTGACCCAGTCCGACAGCAGATGTTTGCGATCGAGCGGCAGGAACCAGCCCCCCGCCCCCTCCACCACCACCAGCTCGGCCCCCGCCTGTTCAATCTGGCGCAGCCCGTCCGACAACCCCTTCAGGGTAATGGCATCGCGCGCTTCGCTGGCGGCGATATGGGGCGCGATGGGCGGCTCGTAGGCGTAGGGATTGACCAGATCGTAGGGTAGCGGCAGGCTCGCCGCCTCCTGCAGCAGCACGGCATCGAGATTGCGCAGCCCGTCCGGGGTGCGGGCACAGCCGGCGGAGATGGGCTTGTAACCGGCGCAGCGCAGACCGTGCGCGGCGAACTCCAGCAACAGGGTGCGGGCGACCAGCGTCTTGCCCACATCGGTATCGGTGCCGGTGACGAAGAAGGATTTAACCATGATGACTCCTCAATACGGGGCAGCGGCCCGGGCTCGCTATGGCGGGCAGCGGCTTCTCAATTCTCTCGGCCCATGAGACCGGTTAGCGGCGGATCAGCTGGCCGAGGCACACCTGATAACTGGCGGCCAGCAGGCCGTCCGGTTGGCGATGGGCTTCATAGGCCTGGCTCAGGCGCTGCAGACGCTGGCGGCTGCTCAGTCCGGTATGACGCTCGTCATTGACCTGGCTGGCGCCGATCCCCTTGAGATCGCGCAGCAAGCCGTTGAGTTCGGGGTAGCCGAGCGACCAGGTCAGGCTCTCCAGCACCGGGGCGGCAAAACCGCCGGCGGCGATGGCATGCTGCAATTGTGGCAGGCTGAGGAAGCGATTGACATGATCACACTCGTCAACCGTGCGCCAGGCCTCACGCAATTGCCAGAGCGACTCGGCCAGCAGGGTCGAGAACAGCAGCCGGCCGCCGGGTTTGAGCACCCGGTGCAGCTCGGCGAAGGCCTGGGCCGGCCGCTCGCACCACTGCAGCGCCAGGCTGGAGAAGACCCAGTCAAACGTCTCGTCGGCAAAGGGGAGCTGCTCGGCATCGCCGCACAGCAGGCGGGCGCCGCTGCCGCGAAGGGCGGCCTGCGCCAGCATGCCGGGAGCCAGATCCAGCCCGGTCAGCTCGCTGCAACGCCCGGCCAACGCCGGCAGGAAGAAGCCGGTGCCGCAGCCCAGATCCAGCCCGCTCACTGTCAGATCTGTGCCAACCTGACTGTCCGGCATCCGCTCCAGCAGCGCCTGCCCCACCTCCTGCTGGAAGCGGGCGTGGGCGTCGTAGTGACGGGCGGCGGCGCCGAAACGGCGGGCAAGCTGGGCCTTGTCGACCGCCTGAAAACGCTCATAGAGCATGGGTGCCCCCTCTCTCGTCGTCCGCCGGGCAGGGGCCGAGGGCATCGAGCAGGCGATCCACATCCTGTTCACTGTGGGCCGCGCTCAAGGTGATGCGCAGCCGCGCCGTGCCGACCGGCACCGTGGGCGGGCGGATGGCGCCGGCCCAGACGCCGCATTCGCGCAGCCGCTCGGCCAGTTGCAGGGCGGCGATGCTCTCCCCCACCAGCAGCGGCTGGATGGGGGTAGTGCTGGCACCCAGTTGCCAGCCCAGCGCCTGCGCCCCTTGTCGAAAACGGGTGATCAGCAGACCAAGCTGGGCGCGGGCCTCGTCGGCGGCGCGCACCAGTTCGATGCTCTGGCGCACCGCGCAGGCCTGGGCCGCCGGCATATGGGTGCTGTAGACGTAGTGGCGGGCGAAGTTGACCAGATACGCCACCAGCTCGCGACTGCCGCCCACAAAGGCGCCAGCCACCCCGAGCGCCTTGCCAAAGGTGCCCATCTGGATGTGCACGCTGGCAGGAGCAACCCCCTGGGCCGCCAGGGTGCCGCGCCCTTGTGGCCCCAGCACGCCGAGGCCGTGGGCATCGTCGATCATCAGCCAGTTGCCGCTCTGGGCAGCCAGGGCTGCGAGCTCGCGCCAGGGGCCCTGATCCCCATCCATGCTGAACACCCCCTCCGAGACGATCAAGCCTCGACTTGGCTCGAGTTGACGCTCAAGGGCCGCCATGTCGTTGTGACCGAAGCGCTTCATCTTGCAGGGCAGCTGACTGCCCATCTCCTGCAGGGAGGCGTGGTTGAGTTTGTCCTGCCACAGCAGGTGTTCCTTGCCGAGCAGGGCCTTGAGCACCGCCTGATTGGCCGAGAAACCGCAGTTGAACAGCAGCACCGCCTCCACCCCCAGCCAGTCAGCAAGCGTCTCTTCCAGCTGTTGGTGGGCCCGGCTGTAACCGGTCACCAGCGGCGAGGCGCCGGCGCCCGCGCCATAGCGCTCAATCCCCGCTTTGAAGGCAGCCTTGATGGCGGGGTGATCCGCCAGCCCAAGATAGTCGTTGGCGGAAAAGTTGAGGTAATCGCGCCCGGCCACCCTGAGCCGTCCGCCACTCGCCCCGTCGGTCGCGATGCGGCTGCGCAGCAGGCCCGCCTGCTCGCGTTCGGCCAGCGCCGCGCTCAACCCGAAGGGGCCCGTTGCTGCAGGGCCGTTCATGACCGCGCGGCCCCTGCACGGGGGCGGGTGGCGTCATAAAACATTTCGGCGGGCTCGCTCTGGCGACTCACCTCGGCCAGCAGCTCCTCTTCTTGTACTTGATCCGGCTTCTGGGCCCGCTGGGCGGGGCGAATGCCGAGCCGCTTGAACAGCTGCATGTCGCTGTTTTCGTCCGGGTTCGGGGTGGTCAGCAACTTGCAGCCATAAAAAATCGAATTTGCCCCCGCCATAAAGCACATGGCCTGCATCTGCTCGTTCATCTTCTCCCGCCCGGCGGAGAGGCGCACGTGGGAGGCCGGCATCATGATCCGTGCCACGGCGATGGTGCGGATGAATTCGAACGGATCGAGGTTCTCCTGGTTCTCCAGCGGCGTGCCCTTCACCTTGACCAGCATGTTGATGGGCACGCTCTCCGGGTGGCGCGGCAGATTGGCCAGCGCCATCAAGAGGCCCGCCCGATCTTTTGCCTGCTCGCCCATGCCGACGATGCCGCCGGAGCAGACCTTCATGCCGGCGCCGCGCACATGCTCCAGGGTATCGAGCCGGTCCTGATAGGTGCGGGTGGTGATGATGTCGCCGTAAAACTCCGGCGAGGTGTCGAGGTTGTGGTTGTAGTAGTCAAGGCCGGCTGCACCGAGGCGCGCCGCCTGATCGGCGGTGAGCATCCCGAGCGTCATGCAGGTCTCCATGCCGAGCCCGCGCACCTCTTCAATCATTCGCAGGATGTAGGGCATGTCCTTCTCTTTGGGGTTGCGCCAGGCGGCCCCCATGCAGAAGCGGGACGAGCCGTTGGCCTTGGCTTCGCGGGCCCGCTCCAGCACTTTCTCCACCTCCATCAGCCGCTCGGCCTCAAGGCCGGTGTGATAACGGGCACTCTGGGGGCAGTACTTGCAATCCTCCGGGCAGGCACCGGTCTTGATGGAGAGCAGGGTGCTCACCTGTACTTCGTTCGGATCGAAATGGGCACGGTGCACGGTCTGGGCCCGGAACAGCAGATCGTTGAATGGCAGGGCAAACAGGGCCTGAACCTCGGCGAGGGTCCAGTCGTGACGAAGGGCGTGAGCGCCCGCGGTGACAGCATTCATACATGGCTTCCAATTGTTATAAGTGGGATCCTGCGCCGCCAGCTTGCATGGGCAAACACAGAAGCCGCCACCCGGCCTGCCCCCGAGTCGGGTTGCACGCAGCCAAGTGGCTGAAATTGTTGGCTAGTGTAGAGAGCGCGCGTAGACTGTCAACACCGACCAGATCAAATCAATTGACAACAGAATATAAAATGACCAATCAAGAATTCGACCTGCACCACGTCTGGCACCCCTATACCTCCCTCACCCATCCCCTGCCCTGCTATGAAGTGGCCAGTGCCAGGGGAGTGACCCTCACCCTCAGCGACGGCCGCGAACTGGTGGATGGCATGAGCTCCTGGTGGGCCTGCGTGCACGGCTATCAGGTGCCGGAGCTCGATGCCGCCGCCACTACCCAGCTTGGCAAGATGTCCCACGTGATGTTTGGCGGCCTCACCCACGCCCCCGCCGTCGATCTGTGCCGCAAGCTGGTGGAGATCACGCCGGCTGGGCTGGATCGGGTGTTTCTGGCGGACTCCGGTTCGGTGGCGGTAGAGGTGGCGCTCAAGATGGCGCAGCAGTACTGGCATGCCAAGGGGACGCCCAGGGCCAAGTTTGTCGCCCTGCGCGGTGGCTATCACGGTGACACCTTCGGCGCCATGGGCGTCTGCGATCCGGATGGCGGCATGCACGAGCTCTACAAGGGCTTCCTGCCCGAGCACCATTTTGTCGAAGCGCCCAGCTGCCGCTTCCACGCCGAGTGGGACGAGCAGTGCGTGGTGGAGCTCGCCACCCTGGTAGCCGATCATCACGAGGAAATCGCCGCCATCGTGCTCGAGCCCATCGTGCAGGGCGCCGGCGGCATGCGCTTCTATCATCCCCGCTACCTGCAGTGGGTGCGCGCTTTGTGCGACGAGTTCGGCCTGCTGCTGATTGCCGACGAGATCGCCACCGGCTTTGGCCGCACCGGCCAGCTGTTTGCCTGTGACTGGGCCGGCATCAGCCCCGACATCATGTGTCTGGGCAAGGCGCTCACCGGCGGCTATCTGACACTGTCGGCCACGCTCACTACCGAGCATGTGGCTCGCACCGTGTGTGACGGCAAGGCCGGCGTCTTCATGCACGGCCCCACCTTCATGGGCAACCCCTTGGCCTGCGCCGTGGCCAACGCCTCCATCGATCTGCTGCTGGCCTCGCCGTGGCAGGAGCGGGTATGCGCCATCGAGCACCAACTCAAAACCGAACTGGTGGCGCTGACCCTGCACCCGGCGGTGGCGGATGTACGGGTACTCGGCGCCATCGGGGTGGTGGAGATGAAGGAGCGGGTGGACGTGGCGCGCATCCAGCGCAAGTTCGTCGAACTGGGTGCCTGGATCCGCCCGTTTGGCAAGCTGGTCTATCTGATGCCCCCTTTCGTCATCAGCCCGGCACAATTAACCGTGCTGACCAACGCCATCACCGCCGCCATCCACAGCGGCGAGTTCTGAGTCAGACGTGGCAGGCCCTGCCCGACCAGGCAGGGTCTTTTGACTCTTTTTCATCAGAATGTGAGCGAGACACCAGACCCAGGCGGCCAAGACGCGTAGACTGCGCGGGTTTTACCCAACAGATGTACCGTTCCCATGCGCCTCTCCATTGCTGCCAAAATCAACTTCTTCCTGCTGTTCATCTTCTCCATGGTGCTGGTGTTCTCCGCCGCCTATCAGGCGGTGCGCGAGCGCGACCTGATCCTGACCCTCATCAAGGAGCAGAGCCGCGAACAGACCGAGGCCTACTTCGACGGCCTCAACATGCTGATGCTGACCGGCAAGATGGATGCCCGCGACACCCTGCGCGGCAAGTTTCTCGAGCACGCCCACGTGGAGGATGCCCGCATCGTGCGCAGCGAGGCGGTGAGCAAGCAGTACGGGGCTGGCCACCAGAGCGAGCAGCCCAAGGACAGGTTCGATGAGCTGGCACTGGCCGGCAAGGGCAGCCTGGAGGTGGTACACGACGGCATGCACAGCAAGCTGGTGGTGACCCGCCCGCTGCTGGCCAAGAAGGATTTTCGCGGCACCGACTGCACCAGCTGCCACCTGGTGCCGGAGAATACCGTGCTGGGTGCGGTGCGCTTTGACTACTCCCTCGACACCCTGTTTACCCGGGTCGAGCAGAACATCCTCACCTCGGCGCTGAGCCTCACCGTCATCTTCGGCCTGGGGCTGCTGCTGACCCTCTGGGTCATTCGCACCTGGATCGTCCGCCCCCTCAACCAGCTGACCCGCTCCATGGAGGAGGCCACCGACCTGCACGACTTCGGCCACCGGCTGGAAGGGGATGAAGGGGACGAAATCGGTCGGGTGGCGCTCGCCTACAACCAGATGCTCGACAGCGTGGAGCGTCAGCTCGGCAAACGACCCGCCGCGCCGATGGAGGGGAGCGAGCAGAAGGCGACAGAGAGAAGAAAAGAGGGCTAGCCCAGGTAGTAGAACAGCAGACTGGCGAGCAGGATCAGCAGCAAGATGGTCAGGTGCACCCGCCCCGTGTCCTCCTGCCGCCGGCAGCGTCGGCGCTCCGCCAGCAGCACCGCCAGGGTCAGCAGGCAGCAACCCCATAGCCCGTGCAGCAGCCAGGGGGTGAGCTGGGGATCCCAGCTCTGGCGTACCCTGACCCCGCCATAGACCAAAAAACCGTAGGCCGTCTGTGGTCTGGCGAAGTGGTAGAGAGAGAGCAGGACGATGAAGCCGCCCCAGCAGAGCATCACCAGCCCCTGCAACACCCGTGTCAGCCGGTCCGGCCCCCGTCGCCGCTCTTTCACGTCCATCCCCCGTCCAACTGGCCTGCCAATCCGCCGATAGGCGCCGAAATCCCCCCCAGAGTCCGACATTTTTGCTTGTTTATCAAACCTGCGCGGGTAAGATTGACGGCTTAGTCTGCCATGATGGGCCAAGATTGCCCGGGCCAGACCCCAAGTGTTGCAAATAGCGCTGCAAGAACAAGCTGGAGACAATATTTCGATGACGCACGCATCCGTAGTAGATGTGCTGACCGGTAAGTATGCGGTCGGCACCACCCAGACAGTCAAAGGGTGGATCCGGACCCGCCGCGATTCCAAGGCGGGGATCTCATTTTTGGCCATCTCCGATGGCTCCTGTTTCCATCCGGTACAGGCAGTCGTCCCCAATACCCTGGCCAATTACGAGAATGAAGTGCTGCGTCTGACCACGGCTTGCTCGGTGGAAGTGACCGGTCTGGTGGTCGAGTCCCAGGGCAGCGGCCAGGCGTTCGAACTGCAGGCCACCGACGTCAAGGTGGTGGGCTGGGTCGAAGATCCGGATACCTACCCCATGTCTGCCAAGCGTCACAGCATCGAATACCTGCGCGAGCAGGGCCACCTGCGCGCTCGTACCAACGTGGTCGGCGCCGTGACCCGGGTACGCAACTGCCTCTCCCAGGCCATCCACCGCTTCTTCCACGAGCAGGGCTATCTGTGGATCGCCGCGCCACTCATCACCGCCTCCGACACCGAAGGCGCAGGCGAGATGTTCCGCGTCTCCACCCTGGATATGGAAAACCTGCCGCGCACCCCGCAAGGCAAGGTGGACTATGACAAGGACTTCTTCGGCAAAGAGACCTTCCTGACCGTATCCGGCCAGCTCAACGTCGAAACCTACGCCTGTGCGCTGTCCAAGGTCTACACCTTCGGGCCGACCTTCCGCGCCGAAAACTCCAACACCAGCCGCCACCTGGCCGAGTTCTGGATGGTTGAGCCGGAAGTGGCCTTCGCCGATCTGGAAGACAACGCCGCCCTGGCCGAAGCCATGCTGAAGTATGTCTTCAACGCCGTACTGGCCGAGCGCCGCGACGATCTGGAGTTCTTCGCCCAGCACGTGGACAAGGACGCCATCGGTCGTCTGGAGCGCTTCGTTACCTCCGACTTCGCCCAGATTGACTACACCGATGCCATCGAAGTGCTGAAAAACTGCGGCAAGAGCTTCGAGTTCCCGGTCTCCTGGGGTATCGACCTCTCCTCCGAGCACGAGCGCTACCTGGCCGAAGAGCACTTCAAGTCCCCGGTGGTAGTGAAGAACTATCCGAAAGACATCAAGGCCTTCTACATGCGTCTCAACGACGACGGCAAGACCGTCGCCGCCATGGACGTACTGGCCCCGGGCATCGGCGAGATCATCGGCGGCTCCCAGCGTGAAGAGCGTCTGGACGTGCTGGATGCCCGTCTGGCCGAAATGGGTCTGAACAAGGAAGACTACTGGTGGTATCGCGACCTGCGCCGCTACGGTACCGTGCCCCACTCCGGCTTCGGTCTGGGCTTCGAGCGCCTGGTGGTTTACGTGACCGGCATGGGCAACGTCCGCGACGTGATCCCCTTCCCGCGCACCCCGCGCACCGCCGAGTTCTGATTACAGTACTTTGCCTTAAAAGCCGACCTCAGGGTCGGCTTTTTGTTGCCCGTCCGGCGGCCGGACGGCCTTGCCAGCACCACAATTAATCACTCTTGCCGCCCTCCGTCATGCCCCCTTGCTGACACACCCGCCCCGCGCCAGCCGTTGAGCCCCATACGCTGCCACTTACTGCCCGCAAAATAACAAAAACGTTAATACGTGGTTTTTATGACGTTAAATCAAAAAGCGATGAGTTATTGAAGTACCTCAAATTTTTGCCCTTTTTTGGCAGGCACAATAACCACTAACCCTTTAGGGCTAAATAAAAAACAGACAATCCCGGTCCATGAGCCCAACACAGCACAGACATGGATTAAATAACGCGAGGTAATGGAATGATCTTGATGGAATTTTTGGTGGTACTCGGCTGCTTGCTGCTGGGTACCCGGTTTGGGGGCATGGGGCTGGGTCTCATCAGCGGCATCGGTCTGTTCCTGCTGACCTTCGTGTTCGGTCTCACCCCGGGCGAACCGCCGGTGCAGGTGATGCTGACCATACTGGCGGTGATCGGCTGCGCCGCCACCCTGCAGACCGCTGGCGGTCTCAACCTGATGATGCAGGTGGCCGAGCGTCTGCTGCGCCGCCACCCCCAGTACATCACCCTGCTGGCGCCACTCACCACCTGGACCCTCACCTTCCTGTGCGGTACCGGCCACGTGGTCTACACCATGTTCCCCATCATCGCCGACATCGCGCTGCAGAAGAACATCCGTCCCGAGCGTCCGATGGCGGTGGCTTCCGTCGCTTCCCAGATGGCGATCTGCGCCTCGCCGGTGTCGGTGGCCGTGGTCTCCATGGTCTCCATTCTGGCAGCCGGTCACGGCATCGGCCAGGCCTACAGCCTGCTCGACATTCTGATGATCGCCATCCCCTCCTCGCTGACCGGGGTCATAGTCGCGGCACTCTGGAGCCTGCGTCGCGGCAAGGATCTGGACAAGGACGAAGAGTTCCAGGCCAAGATCAAGGATCCGGAGCAGCGAGCCTTCGTCTACGGCGGTGGTGAGACCCTGCTCAACACCAAGTTCCCGAAAGAGGCCTACTGGTCGACCTGGATCTTCTTCGCCGCCATCGCCGCCGTGGTGGTGCTGGGGGCCGATGCCTCCCTGCGCCCGGTGTTCGAGATGGGCGGCAAGACAGGCCCGCTCTCCATGAACCTGGTGATCCAGATGATGATGCTGATCGCCGGTGCCATCATCCTGATGCGCTGCAAGGTCAAGCCGGGTGACATCTCCAACGGCGCCGTGTTCAAGGCCGGCATGGTGGCGATCTTCTCGGTATTCGGGGTCGCCTGGATGAGCGAAACCTTCTTCCAGGCACACATGCCGCTGCTAAAAGAGACCCTGGCCCACGTGGTGCAGGCGCAGCCCTGGACCTATGCCCTGGTGCTGTTCCTCATCTCCAAGCTGGTGAACAGCCAAGCAGCAGCCCTGACCGCCATCGCACCCATGGGGCTGGCGCTGGGGGTGGAGCCGAAACTGCTGATCGCCTTCCTACCGGCGAGCTACGGCTACTTCGTGCTACCGACCTACCCGAGCGATCTGGCCTGTATCGGTTTCGACCGCTCCGGCACCACCCGCATCGGCAAGTTCATCATCAACCACAGCTTCATCATTCCGGGTCTGATCGGGGTCGCCACCTCCTGTACCCTGGGTTATCTGCTGACCAGCATACTGCTCTAAGCAACACACCGCTTAGCCGGTCCAGCAGGCCCCCTCGGGGGCCTGCTGTTTTGTGCCCTGCCCCATCCCGTTTTGCCAACCGCCCGCACTCTGGGTAGCATGGCCCCTCTTTTCTTTGCGGAATCTCCCCCATGTCTCGCGTCATCGTGCTCTGGAGCGGCGGAAAGGATGCCATGCAGGCCCTCTGCCATGCCCGCGAAGCGGGTCATCAGGTGGTGGCTCTGGCCACCTTTGCCCCGCCCGAACCCCGCTTTCTGGCCCATCCCCTGTCACAGGTGCGTCGGCAGGCAGCGGCTCTCGGTCTGCCCCATCTGCTGATCACCATCGAAGCGCCGTTCGATCTCGGTTATGAAACGGCGCTGGCGGCATTGAAAGAGGAGTGGCGCCTGGATGGGGTGGTCACCGGCGACATCGACAGCGTGGGGGGCGCGCCAAACTGGATCCGCGAGCGCTGCCGCCCACTCGATCTGGCCGTTCACACCCCGCTCTGGCAGCAACCCCGCGAGGCGCTGCTGGCAGACCTGCTGACCCGCGGCATCGTCGCCCACCTCTCCTGCGTCGACACCCGGGTGCTGGCCCCCGAGTGGGTGGGACGCACGCTCGATGCGGCCACCCTGGCCGAGTTGCAGCAGCTGGCGGCAAGCCGAGGCTTCGATGCCTGCGGCGAGCAGGGGGAGTACCACACCATGGTGACCGACGGCCCGGGCTTTGCAGCGCCGCTGACGCTCGGCCACTGGCAGGTTGCCCGTCAGGAGCAGCTCGCCTACCTGCTGGAGGATGAGGGGTAGTGACTCTACTCTGTTCGATGTCTCTGCACCGACAGGACAGATAAAAAACGGGAGGCGATGGCCTCCCGTTTTGTTTGTCATCCAAAGCTAGTTGACCAGCTTGCCCAGCACCCGCTGCAGCAGGCGGATGCGCGGCGCTATGCTCTCCAGCAGCAGGAACTCCGCCTCGGAGTGGAAACCGCCCCCCATGGGGCCGAAGCCATCGAGCGACGGCACGCCGGCTGCGGCGGTAAAGTTGGCATCCGAGCCGCCACCGGCCTCCAGCCAGTTGAAGGAGATCCCCTCCTCTTTCGCCGCCGCCTCCACCAGCGCCATCAGCGCATCGGTGTCGCCACTCGGGCGCATCGCCGGCTTGAAGCTCTGGCGATCCACTTCAACCCGGCAACCGGCGAGGAAGGGGTTGTTGGCCATGAAGGTGAGCCGCTCGTGCACGGCGGCGGCTTCTTCATTGCTCCAGAAGCGCAAGTCGACGATCGCCTCGGCAAAATCCGGCACCACGTTGACGCCGGTCCCCCCCTGCACCACCCCCACGTTCATGGTGGTGCCGGTATCGAGGTTGACCTGCTCGTTGATGGCCAGCACCCAGTGGGCCAGCTCCGTGATGGCTGAGACCCCTTCGGTGAGGGCCGAGCCGGCGTGGGAGGCCTTGCCGTGGAAGGTAATGCGGTACTTGGCGTTGCCCTTGCGGGCGCTGATGAGATCCCCGTTCGGGCGGGCAGCCTCGGCCACCAGCACGCAGCCACTCTGTTTGGCTTTTTCCACCAGCCACTCTTTGGACCAGGGGGAGCCAATCTCCTCGTCGCAGTTGCAGCAGACCAGTACCTTGAGCTTGGCCAGCACGGCGGGATCCATCTCTTTCAAGGCATACCAGGTGGAGAGCAGACCGCTCTTCATGTCCGACACGCCGGGGCCAAAGGCCTGATTGCTCTCAATTTTCAGCGGCCGCTTGGCGGCTGTCCCTTCCGGGAAGACGGTGTCCATGTGGCCCACCAGCATCACATCGTAGTGATCCGCCCCCGGCGCATTGGTGATCTCGAGGCAGGGGCCGCACTCGAGATTGATGAGGGGGGCCAGATCCGCCAGGTAGGCGTCCAGAGAAAAAGCGTTGCGAGAGTCTGTCATTGTCATCTCCTGGGCGGGAGGACACACCTTCCGCCCGATGGCCGAATGAAAGGGGCGGACGGACCGTGCCGTCCGCCGCCCGGTTACATAAACAGCAGATAGTTGAGAGTGAGCGCGGTCACCAGGGCACCGGCCATGGGCACGCAGGTGCGCTTGACCACCACGAAGGGGGAGACCTTGGCGATGCCCGCACAGGCTATCAGCACCGCCGCGATGGGGGAGACGGTGCGGCCGATACTTGAAGCGAGCTGCATCGGCAGCAGCATGGTCACCGCCGGCACGCCGAACTTGGCCGCCACGGCGGGCGCCAGGGTCGAGAAGCTCAGGAACGCCGCGTTGCCAGAACCCATGATGACCGCCGCCACCATGATGAGACCCACCATCACCAGGGTCATCAGGCCGCTGCCGATGCCGGCATTGCTGGCAGAGTGCAGCAGGGTGTCGATGGCGCCGATGGCCTTGAGGGATTCGGCAAACAGCTCGGCGCAGACGATCAGTGCCACCACGGGGCCGAATACCTTGCCCATGCCGTCGAGGAAGCTGGAGAGCCCGGCGAAGGCGGTGCGCACCGAGCGGGTGCGCAGCAGCTCGCACAGCATGCCGATGAAGACCGACAGCAGCATGGCCACCTCCACGCTGACGCTGATGGTGGTCACCAGCAGCTTGGAGAAGGTCATCATCAGCACGAAGGGGATGATGGGCAGCAGGGCGTACCAGGTGGGCGCGGCTACCGCCTCGGTGTCTTTCTCGTCCAGCTCGGCGTGCTCGCCGCGATGCAGGGCCGGATCCCAGCCATCCTGGCGGTCACAGTGCCGCTGCCAGAAGAAGTGCAGCACCATGGTCACCAGCAGCATGGGGGCTACCAGCCAGATCTGGTAGTCGACAAAATAGCTGGTGGGATCCATGCCGGATTGGCCGGCGGAGAAGATGGCGTTGGTCTGGGTCGGGCCGATCTCGAATGCCTGGGAGGTGGCGATGACGCCGCAGGCGGAGGCCGGGCTGATGCCGAGATTGCGCATCACCGGGTACATGGTGACCATCAACAGCAGGCCAAGGCCGGTGGCGGAGGTGACGAACAGGGAGACAAACACCGCCACCAGATAGCAGATGGAGAGCATCAGGTAGCTGGACTGAATGCCCGCCACCGGTTTGACCGCCACCCGCACCAGCGCCTGGGAGGCACCGATATGGGACATGTAGGTGGCAAAGCCGGCCACCGCCATGATGGTGAGGCCGAGGCCCGCCGCCCGGTAGGAGAAGATCCCCTTGAACACCTCGAACAGGTCGAACAGGGCGAAGCCGGTGCTCTTGTCGGCGGGCAGAATGGGGTGCAGTCCCAGCCAGTAGGCGACGGTGAAGATGGCCATGCCGGCCAGCGCCAGCACCGCCTGCGGGTTGTAATCCTTGACGATGCCGTAGACCACGGCCAGCAGTACGAGCAAGACGAAGACGAGTTCCAAATATTCACTCCTGATAAAGTTATCGAGGAGCGGAATCTAGTGGTCTGACCGCGCTTTCCCATTGATCCCCGTCAAGAAAGATGGCTTGACCGCATTTCAACGAAACAAAATGCTACGCACTTAACAAAATACAGCAATTTAAACTAAAGGCAAACCTTTAGAATCCCTTTGCCACGCGTTCTGGCGAATAACCTCAGGCTTTTTTGCTTTGGATCAACGTCAGGGGCCAGTGAACTGGCCAAGATGCGCATCGACACACAGCGACCGTTTCGCGCCGGAGAGAGTTATGACAGACCGAGCCAACGCAGGCATGACGACCTGCGACTACAAGCTATGGGACATCCTCGTCGAGTCTGCAAAGGAACGCACCACCATTCGTTACTCCAAGCTGGCCAGGCAGGCCGGGCTGGAGAATTGCCAGGATGAGCTGCGCACGCTGCTGCAACGCATCCGCATGTACTGCACCGAGCACCAGTTGCCGATCCTCTCCGCCATCGTGGTGGACGATGTGGGCAAATATACCGGCCTCTCCTCCAGTCTGCCGGACGCCCCCTGGGAGCGTGCCAAGGTGTTTGACTACCAGTGGCCGGTTGCGCCCTGAGTCATCCACCCCTCACAATAACGCGCCCGCCGGCGCGTTTTGTACTTCTTTGGGCCCCCTTTTCCTGAACTGCAGGCAAAAAAAAACCCGCCGAGACGGCGGGTACTAAGCAAGCAACGCTCTGGATGACCAGAGTAAAGAGTTCAGGCTGTCGAATCTTGCCACCTCCGGCACCACGCGAAAGAGGTAACAGGACAACATGGGTTTGCATAAATCGCTGATTTATCCAAGCTTCATGCTGACCATCGACGGGAAATGAGACTAAAGTGAAGGCCCTGCTTAAGGAAATGATTTATTAGTATTCCATTATGCACAGAATGAATTTACGAGGCGTCGACCTCAACCTGCTGGTGGTGCTCAAGGCACTGCTGGAGGAGCGCAACACCACCAAGGCCGCCGAACGGCTCGCCATGAGCCAGCCGGCCGTCAGCCGGGCACTGGCCCGCTTGCGTCTGCTCTATGACGATCCCCTGCTGATCCGCACTCCCCAGGGCATGGAACCCACCGCCCGGGCGGAGGCCTTGCTGCTGCCGCTGCGGGAGATCCTGCACGACATCGAGCAGACCTTCAGCCCCCCCGAGCAGCTCGACCCCGCCCAGTTCGAGGGGGTGCTGCGCATCGGGGCCCACACCTATGTGGAGTATGTGATGATGCCGAGCCTGCTGGGCCGGCTCCAGCAACAGGCCCCCAACCTGCGCATCCACATGGTGCCGCTCAATGCGGACTACGAGAGCCAGCTCGACGAAGGGGTCATCAGCATGGTGATCAGCAAACAGGACGAGGTGCCCGGCCGTTTTCGCCGCATCCCGCTGTTCGAGGACAAGCTGATCTGCGCCGCCCACCGCAGCCACCCGCTGCAGGGCCAGGTGCTGTGCATCGAATCCTTCGCCCAGGCCCAGCACCTGCTGGTCGCGCCCCGCGGCAGCGAAGGGGGCATCGTCGATGATCTGCTGGCCGCCCACGGCATGACCCGGCACACTCCCTTGATAGTGCAAAGCTTTCTGGCGGCCCCCTTCATCCTGCCGTGCGCGCCTCTGCTGCTCACCTCCCCCGCCCGGGTGCTGCGCCCGCTGATGCCGCTGCTGGATCTGGTGGAGTACGAAACCCGCTTCGCCCTGCCCACCTTCGAGGTGAGCCTCATTCGCCATCGTCGCGACGACAACAACGCCATGCTCAACTGGTTCGAATCCGAACTGCACCTCTGGTGTCGCACCCAGAGCGAACTCTGATGCCCGCCGGCGCGTCCAGCGCCGGGCACTTTTCCCCTCCCCCCAGGCCCGACCAGCGCCTCGCCCCACCGCCCCCATGCGCATCGGCGTTGCCTTGAAATCGCCACAATGCCAGAATCGGGTCTCTTCTTGATTTCCCGTTTCAGGACTCAAGTTTCGGCTTTCCGGGCCCATGCCCGCAGACAAGGACTCCCCATGGCCACCACCCTCTATGGCATCAAGAACTGCGAGCTGTTTTTGTTGGAAGAACCACAAAAAAAGCCCAAGAGATACTTGAGCTTAGAAGGAAGGAGGTGGGTAATGAGTCCACCATAATGGAGCTTAGAATCCGTTATTTAGAGGCCATTCCTGAGCTGGTTTCCAATCCATGCTCCGTAAATGAACAGGGGGATAAAGCCGAAAATTGCTGCAACTGGGAACATTAGTAACATGCTGGTGCCTTCGGAATTGCGACTGCCAACAGTAGCAAGAATCGATGCAGCAAGAGTCCCCACCCAAGCCATTAAGCCACCGATGATAAGCAATCCAGATGTGAACCAAAATCCAGGAAGAAGATCCAGCTTGCCCAAGTCAACCTCTGGATATAGAGACCCGAATATTTTTAGAACAAAGAGTAACGCAATGCCTCCCAAAACGAGTGTATGTAAGGAACGCATCTGGCCGATAAGTGGAACAAAACTCACCCCAATCGCTGATAGAACTAGAGTACCTACCAGTTTAATAAACATGCCGGGAAGCATGCTGATCACGACCCAAGGGAAGGACCAAGCAGCATCTTCTGCAAAGCCGAAAATGATTGGTGCGAGAGTAAGAACAAAAACTGCTACTGCCGCAGCTTGAAACACTGGAATGACCAACATGCTAACGCAACCCGCAGCCATTCCCTCCTTCATTGTTAGGCCCATGAGTGCCATTGGGACCATGAATATAAGTAAATACACCAAACCAGCGACATAGGTTTCCCAGAATGTAAGAACCTCCAACCCTCCGATAACAGAATCCCAAAACATTTTTTATCCTCCCTGAACACATGACCATTTATTTAAAACTTACAGAATCAATTGAGACTCAACCGTTACTCTGCTTGAGCTGCAAAAATCCTATGCACACTCGATACGCTTATTCCTAGCCGCTTTGCCACGGATGCCTTAGCGATGCCCTTTGATAGAAGATGCAGCACCTCGTCCCGCTTCTCCATCGCTGTCGGCTTGCGGCCTTTGTAGACCCCTTTGGCCTTTGCCAAGGCGATCCCCTGGTAATCCCCCCATTTTTAGGGGCATTCAAAAGTAGAGGTCATGCGGCCTGTGCCAGACGCTGTTTCGGCGTGTAGC